>JBMTIF010000108.1:0-7128 GCA_049437045.1 Alphaproteobacteria bacterium
GCTGGTAAGTTCGCAATTGGCGTTGATGCCAACCAGAACTACCTGCACCCAGGCGTGATGCTTTCCTCCATGGTTAAGCGCGTAGACAACGCTGTATTCGACACGTTCATGACCGCAATGAACGACGAGTTCGAAGCTGGCGTATTTGATCTGGGTCTGGCCGAAGCTGGCGTAGGCGCAGCAATGGACGAGTACAACGCTGACCTCGTTTCCGACGAAATGATGGCTTCTTTGGCTGAGTTTGAAGCTGCGATCATCTCCGGCGAGCTGGTTGTCCAGAACTTCACCGACGAAGACTTCTCCTTCGAAGGCTCCTGTGTGAACTAAGAGGTTTTCGGCAGGCCGCATGGCCTGCCCCTAAACCGTTCTTACAGAACCGAAATGCCGTCGCTCCAACCGAGTGACGGCATTTTTCTTTTGAGGGCAAGCTAAGTACAAAATCTTCAAAAAATGCTGAACTAGGATTTTATATCTGAATTTCCTGCGAAAAGTTGCGTTTTCATCTGATTTTGTATCGAAATCTAGGCCAAGGCATTTTACTGCTTTTCACACGGCCTGTTCACCGACAAGCTGGCGTATCATTCTTGGCGCAGCACGCGGGTTATCCCCTACCCTGCACCGGATATTTTGAGCTAAATAGACGCATGACAAACTTTGCTATCGAACTGAACGGCATCTCCAAATCCTTTGGACCCGTTCAAGCCAATAAAGACATTGATCTCGCCGTCGAGACCGGAACGATCCATGGGATCGTTGGTGAGAATGGCGCGGGGAAATCTACCCTGATGTCTATTCTCTATGGCTTCTACGTCCCGGACGAAGGCTCCATCAACGTCTTTGGTGAGCCGCTGGAATTCAATTCATCTCAAAAAGCGATCGAAGCCGGAATTGGGATGGTGCATCAGCACTTCATGCTGGGTGAGCCATTTACGGTTCTGGAAAACATCATTCTGGGGGCAGAAGGTGGTTTTCTTCTCGGCGGCGCTATGTCCAAGGCTCGAGAAGCTTTGTTGCAGCTCTCGGAACGCTATGGTCTGAGCGTAGACCCTGATGCCGTAATCGGAACCCTTCCTGTTGGTGTTCAGCAGCGCGTAGAGATCCTGAAAGCTTTGTACCGCGGTGCAAAGGTGCTGATCCTCGATGAACCGACAGGTGTATTGACACCGCAGGAAGCTGAGGCGCTGTTCGATATCTTGCGCTCGCTGAAGGAACAGGGAACGACCATCCTTCTGATTACACACAAGCTGCATGAGATCATGGACGTAACAGACCGCGTATCGGTAATCCGGCGCGGAGAAATGGTCGGCCACCGCGAAACGGCCAGCACGTCCCCTGAGGAACTTGCGGAGATGATGGTGGGGCGGAAAGTTCTGCTCGAAGTCGACAAATCTCCGGCCCAGCCGCGCGAAGTCGCTTTGTCGGTAAGGGGGTTGGACTACGTCGATGATCGAGGCATTCAGCGGCTTTCCAATGTCTCCTTTGACGTTCGAGCCGGCGAAATTCTCGGCGTCGCCGGTGTATCCGGAAACGGTCAAGCACATCTATTGGAAGTGCTGTCAGGGATGCATTCAGCCAGCAGCGGAACGATCACTGTGAACGGCCAACCGCTCGCGGCGACACCGGATGCTGTGCGCGGCCAATCGGTGGGACACGTACCTGAAGACCGTCAGCACATGGGTCTGGTCACGGCTTTCCCAGCTTGGGAGTCCGGGATTCTCGGATTTCAGGCTTCAGCGCTCTATTGCAACCGTGGCGCAATGAAAACGGGGACAATCAAGGAAAGCATGGGCGAGCTCATGACCAAATTTGATGTTCGCCCGCCAAACCCACTGCTCGCAACGGCAAAGTTCTCCGGCGGGAACCAACAGAAAATCGTCCTGGCTCGCGAGATCGACAAAGCGCCGGACGTGCTGCTGGTTGGTCAGCCAACGCGCGGTGTCGATATTGGCGCAATCGAGTTTATTCATCGCCAGATCATCGCTATGCGTGATGCCGGCGCAGCGATCCTGCTGGTCAGTGTAGAGCTCGAAGAAGTGCTCAGCCTGTCCGACCGTGTTGTTGCCATGTTCGATGGCTTCTGCTCACCCGATCGCATCACGGCTGAAACCGATGAACGCAGTCTGGGACTGCTGATGGCAGGTGAGTTTGACCGAATTACCAGTCAGGGGATGGCAGCATGAGCCAGTCACGCGAACTCCATCCGATCATCAACTACGGCGTCGTTCCGATCCTGCAGCTGGTGCTCGCCTTTGCCGTTGCAGGTCTGTTGATCGTTATGATTGGGCAGAACCCGATCCAAGCCGTCCAACTCTACATCACTGATGTTTTGCTCAGCCCCGTCGGAATTGGGCAGTCCATTTACTACGCCACAACGCTGATGTTTACCGGGATGGCTGTAGCGCTGGCGTTCCACGCCGGTCTGTTTAACATCGGTGGCGAAGGCCAAGGTCTGGTTGGCGGTATCGCCATGACCGGAATTGCCCTGCTGATGATGGGGCATTTCACCGGTGGGGTTGGCTTGCTTCTGCCCGGTTTTCTCGCGGTGCCGATCCTGTTTGTCTTTGCGGCTCTTGGTGGTGCCGCGTGGGCAGCCATTCCGGGTTACCTTCAAGCCTACCGCGGCTCACACCTGGTTATTACCACCATTATGTTTAACGCGATCGCATTCTCGCTGGTGCTGTTCCTGCTCACCGGCTGGTTCCAGAACCCGGAGACACCGGGCGATCCAAAGTCACCTTTGTTCCCCGAAAACTGGTGGCTGTGGAAACTGGGTGACTACTACCAGCTCCAGCTTGTTGGTCTGGAAGCGCAATATCAGGAATTCAAAGACGCAGGCCTTAAAGTAAAAGACATCAAAGAGCAGCATGGCGATTTCTGGGATCAGCGCGCACTGGCTCGGTCCATGAAAAACAGTGCGGCAAACATTTCATTCCTGTTTGCCCTGCTGTTGGCCGTTGGTTTCTGGTTCTTTGTTTGGCGGACCAAGTGGGGCTACGCAATCCGCGCTGTTGGCTTCAACCAGACTGCCGCCCGATACGGCGGTGTCAATGTACCGCGCACGATGGTGATGACGGTTTGCATTTCTGGCGCGCTGGCTGGCTTGGCAACGACGAACATCATTTTGGGCAACGGCTCGGACTCCGAGCACGTGTTGCGTGAAACCGGGCTGGTTGGTCTGGGTTTTGTGGGAATTGCCGTTGCCCTGATGGGGCGCAACCATCCGTTTGGGATCATCCTCGCGGCCCTGTTGTTTGGTTCCCTGTTCCAATGGGGTGAGGTCATTCAGCTCAAAGGGCAGTTCATTCGCCCCAAGCTCGACATCGACAAGGAAATCGTTGTTGCCTTACAGGGTCTGGTGGTCCTGTTCACCGGCGCGCTTTACCTGATGGTGGTTTGGGCAGTCCAGTGGTTCGCCAACCGCGTTCTGGGCGGATGGGGCTTTGTCAAAGAAGATATTGGTGAGGAGCGCGCCTGATGGATATCATCGAACTCCTGCTCTCGCTGGCTCAGTCCACCCTGCGCTTTACTCCAATTCTAATATTTGCCGCAATGGCGGGTGTGTTTTCCGAGCGCGCCGGTATCGTGGATATCGGGCTAGAGGGAAAGCTGCTCATTGGTGCGTTTGTCAGTGCGACGGTGGCGCACTACGTGGGCTTCGGTCTGGCTGGGATGCTGGCCGCGATGGGCGCCTGTATCGTCTTTGGATGGCTGCACGGTCTGGCGACCATTACCTTCCGTGGCGATCACGTCATTTCAGGCCTGGCCATCAACTTCCTTGCCGTTGGTCTCACCAAAACAATCGGACACGCTTTGTTTGCAAAGGGCGGTGACACGCCCAATCTGGGTGGTCCCGACTCAACCGGGTGGGAGCGTTTGCAGGGGCTGATCCCCAAGCAGTTCTGGCTCGATGTCGCGCCGGCTTTGAGTGAAAATCCGCTGCTGCTCAACATTATGTCGGTTCATGGCTGGCTGATCATTCTTGCCTTTGTCGCCGTGTTTACGACCTGGTGGGTGCTGATGCAGACCCGCTTCGGCCTGCGTTTGCGCTTTGTGGGTGAAGAGCCACAAGCCATCGACACAGCCGGTGCCAGTGTAACGGCCTACCGCTATGCAGCCGTAACCATCGCTGGTGCGCTGTGTGGTATTGGTGGCGCTTACCTTTCAACCTCCAACATTGCCAGCTTTACCCCGGGCATGTCGGCGGACATGGGTTACCTTGCGCTGGCGGCGGTGATTTTCGGTAAGTGGCGTCCTTTCCAGGCCATGCTCGGCTGTCTGCTCTTTGGCTTCCTGTTTGCGGTGAAAGACCGTCTGGACGGAGCATCCGAGGGCATCCTGACACAGATCCCGAGCCAGTTCTTTGAAGCCCTGCCTTACATTCTCGTGGTTGTCGTACTTGCCGGCTTTGTCGGCACTGCGCGGGCGCCAAAGGCTGTTGGCCGGCCCTATGTCAAGGAGCGTGAATAGTGTCTCAAGACCTTTTCGAAGCGGCAAAAGCAGCTCAGGCCCGGGCCCATGCCCCCTACTCCAACTTCTTTGTTGGGGCAGCAATCCGGGATGAAAATGGCGATGTCCATGCGGGCTGCAACATTGAAAATGCAGCCTATCCCTCGGGCTGGTGTGCCGAGCCTTCAGCGATTTCTCACATGATTGTCGCGGGCGGTCTAAAAGTGAAGGAATTGCTTGTTATCGGCAATTCGGACGACCCGTGCATGCCCTGTGGCCTGTGCCGCCAGCGCCTGCTGGAGTTCATTGATGATACGGCCAGCGTGACCGTACACCTCGCACACCCGGAGCGAGGCATCATCAAGACGCTGACTTTTGCTGACCTCTACCCCCACGTCTTTGGCGCTGAACAACTTCACAGCTAGGAGCCTTCCGTGGCTTATATCCCTCAGGAAACCATCATCAAAAAGCGGGATGGCAAAGAGCTGTCCGATGCTGAAATCCACGCCTTTATCGAAGGTGTCACCAACGAAACCGTTGCGCGGGAGCAGGTTTCTGCGTTTGCGATGGCGACAATCTTCCAAAAGATGACGGTTGAAGAGCGCCGGGCGCTGACGCTGGCCATGCGGGACAGTGGTGAGCGGCTGCTGTGGGATGATCTGGACCTGCCTGGACCTATTGCTGACAAGCACTCAACCGGCGGAGTTGGCGATAAAGTCTCGCTCTTGCTCGGCCCTATGGCAGCAGCGTGCGGCCTGTTTGTACCAATGATCGCGGGACGTGGTCTGGGCCATACAGGCGGGACAGTCGACAAGTTCGAGGCTATTCCGGGCTACTCGGTTGCGCCGGATAACGCGACTTTCCGCAATCTGGTCAAGAGTAACGGCGTCGCCATCATTGGACAGACCGCCAACCTCGCGCCAGCCGACCGGATTATCTATGGCGTCCGCGATATCACAGGAACGGTTGAGAGTATCGACCTGATCACCGCCTCCATCCTATCCAAAAAGCTGGCCGCCGGGCTGCAGTCGCTGGTGATGGATGTAAAGGTCGGGAACGGCGCATTCATGGCGACACTCGACGATGCTCGCGGCTTGGCCCGGTCGATTGTTGACGTGGCGAACGCTGCTGGATGCCAGACCTCGGCGCTCATCACCAACATGAACTGGGTGCTGGGACAAACAGCCGGTAACGCCGTCGAAGTACGGGAAGCGGTTATGGGCATGACCAATCCTGCCGAGGCCGACGAGCGACTGATCACCATTTGCGTGGCGCTTGTTGGCGAAATGCTGGTGAATAGCGGCATGATCTCCAGCCCGGTTACTGCCCGTGAACGGGCACGAGCTTCGTTGGACGACGGATCAGCCCTTGAGCGGTTCGGCAAAATGGTAGCTGGTCTGGGCGGTCCGACCGACTTTGCTGAAAACCCGGACAAACATTTGGCCAAGGCTGCGGTCGTTCGACCTGTTTATGCCGAAACCGGTGGTTATGTTTTCTCTCACGCGACGCGAGACTTGGGTGTCGCCATTATTGGTCTGGGCGGTGGACGAACCCAGCCGGGAGCGCCCATCGATCATGCTGTCGGTCTGAGCGATATCGTCGGCGCAGGCACAGAGGTCGCACCAAACGGTCGGCCATTGGCGGTGGTTCACGCGGCGGACGAGAACGCCTACGAAGCAGCAGCAAGAGCCGTTCGCTCAGCCATCGAAGGCTCCGAAGAAAAGCCCTCTCCACGACCGCTCGAACTTGACGTGGTGCGCTAAGAATGGCGCGTGCTTTCATTCTTCTGTGCGACAGCGTTGGGTGCGGCGGTGGTCCGGACGCGGCAGATTTCGTCAATATCGACGTGGATACTGGCGAAACCATCCCGGATACCGGGTCAGATACACTCGGTAACATTGCCCGCTGGCGAGCCAAGCAAGGTCAAAACCTGCGCATGCCCCATCTAGCGCGTCTGGGGCTTGGACTGGCATGTGAAAACGCAACCGGTGAAGTGCCACCAGGCCTCGAATGGCCAGAAACTGGTTATTCCGGTGTTGTCGGGTCTGCGATTGAGACCTCTCGCGGTAAGGACACACCCAGCGGCCATTATGAAATCTGCGGTTCGCCCGTTGATTTCGACTGGGGGTACTTCCCACGGGAAATCCCTTGTTTCCCTGACGCATTGATTGAAAAGCTTACTCAGGAATGCGGGCTCAAAGGTGTTTTGGGGAACAAGCATGCCAGTGGCACAACCATCATCGCTGAACTGGGCGAAGAGCACTGCTGCACGGGACAGCCAATAGTCTACACCAGCGCTGATTCCGTGTTTCAAATCGCGGCACACGAAGAAACTTTTGGTCTGCAGCGGCTGTATGACGTGTGCGAAGCCGCACGCAAGCTTTGCGACCCGCTGAACATTGGGCGCGTCATTGCGCGGCCTTTTGTCGGTAGCACTGCCGACGATTTCCAACGCACTGGCAACCGCAAGGATTACGCCACCCCGCCGCCAAAGAACAATTTGCTGGACCGCGTGGTGCAGGCTGGAGGTGCGGTCTGGTCTGTTGGAAAGATCGAAGACATTTTTGCTCACCGGTCGATTTCACATCGCAACAAGGCGAGCGGGCTGGAAGCGCTGTGGGAAGGCACCCTTGATGCCGCGCGTCGCGCTGGTGATGGTGATCTGATATTCACGAACTTCGT
>JBMTIF010000109.1:0-7124 GCA_049437045.1 Alphaproteobacteria bacterium
TGCCTTGAGCGCCTTTGCGCGCATCGATGGTTTGAATGTCAGCGCAGAGGACGAGTGGCGCGCTTTGCTTTGCCGTTATTAGTGCCATCGCAATCGTGAACCGAAAAACGCAATGCCGCCGCATTTGAGTCTAGCCGAAACCACAGGCAGTCATTATTTCTAGGATCCTGTTCAGAGGTTCTGGGAAAGAAAGTAATGCGCCTCTTTTTGGCTTTTCTGGTTGCATCGTTCGGCTTCGCCGGTTCTGCGTCTGCGCAGGTGTTTTACCCGCAGGTGGATCAGACACGAGCCTACATGCCCTATGAAGCGGCGGACAATCTCGATCTGACGTTCGAGGTCGAAGGCTTCACCACCAATTGGGGTGAGGGCTATTCTGGTATTTCCTACGGTGTGGATGCTGACCTTCATCTGAGCCCGAGCGTTTCTCTCGAATTCGATGGCAAGAAGCTCGATACAAACCTCGGTACGGCCTACGAATATGGCGCTGGCATCAACATTCACGGCCCGCGCGGAGAGCTGTATGCTTCCATCAATTCGTTGACGGCGCAGCCTGATGGACTGGCACCGCGAGATAAAACCTGGGTTGATGTTGGCGGCGAGTACGCAGTGAACGACAACTTCCGAATTGGTTTTGAGGCGTCAACGACGATTGACGGTGCTGTCGTGCCCTATGAATCGATTTACGCACCAAAGGCGTTGCACCAGTACCGTTAAGCCCTCACTGACAAACTGAGTTGCTGACTTAGGCGTGGTGTAACAGGACGGCATAGGGCTACAGTCCGGCTCGAATTCGACATTGTTCTGAGCCGCGAAGCCATGACTGAAAAGACTTACTACGTCACAACGCCAATCTATTACGTCAACGACCGTCCCCACATCGGTCACGCCTACACGACCCTGGCGGCAGACGTCATGGCGCGGTTCAAGCGGCTGGACGGGTACGACGTGCACTTCCTGACCGGAACCGACGAGCATGGGCAGAAGATCCAGCGTTCGGCAGAAGCCAAAAACATCACCCCGCAGCAGTTTACCGATGAGGTTTCAGCCGTTTTCCGGGAGTTGGCGACCGATTTCAACTTCTCAAACGATGACTTCATTCGCACGACCGAAGAGCGCCACAAGCGGGCGTGTGCGGAGATGTGGAAGCGGCTTCAGGATGCTGGACACATCTACCTCGACAAATATTCCGGCTGGTACGCCGTATCAGACGAAGCCTTCTATGATGAAGGTGAGCTGAAAGAAGGCCCGGATGGCACTAAGATCGCTCCGACGGGCAAGCCGGTGGAGTGGGTTGAGGAAGAATCCTATTTTTTCCGGCTTTCGGCGTTTGAGCAGCCTTTGCTCGATCTCTATGAAAGCCAGCCCGACTTCATCCTGCCAAAAGGGCGCCGGAACGAGGTGATTTCCTTTGTAAAAGGTGGTTTGCAGGATCTGTCTATTTCTCGCACGACCTTTGACTGGGGTGTGAAGGTTCCCGGCGATGAAAAGCACGTCATGTACGTTTGGCTTGATGCGCTGACCAACTACATCACGGCAACGGGTTGGCCGGATGTGGCGCCGCGCTGGCCTGCCGATCTGCATTTGGTGGGCAAGGATATTCTGCGGTTCCACGCCATCTACTGGCCCGCTTTCCTGATGGGCGCAGGATTGCCGCTGCCCAAGCGGGTTTTTGCACACGGCTGGTGGACCAACGAGGGTGAAAAGATTTCCAAGTCCTTGGGCAACGTGATTGATCCCTACGACCTCAAAGAGACCTTTGGTCTGGATCAGACCCGGTATTTCCTGCTGCGCGAAGTGCCTTTTGGCAACGATGGCGACTTCAGACGCGAAGCAATGGTGACCCGGATGAACAGCGACCTTGCCAACAATCTTGGCAATCTTGCACAGCGTTCCTTGTCCATGATTGCAAAGAACCTCGATGGGATCATTCCAGCCGTGGATTTGACGGACGCAGACGAAGCGCTGATTGATTCAGCGGGTGAAGCGTTGCTGTCCTCAGTTCGTGAACTCTTGGACCAGCAGGCGTTTAACAAGGCGCTGGAGACCATTTGGACAGTGATTTCTGAGGCAAATGTTTACATCGATGCGCAGGCGCCCTGGACGCTGAAGAAAACGGATCCTGAACGGATGGCGGCGGTGCTTTACACGGTGGTCGAGACAGTACGGCGTGTTGCCTTGATCCTGCAGCCCATCATGCCCGAAAGCACCGGGAAGCTGCTTGACCTAGTTGCGCAGCCGACGGATGAGCGCGGTTTTGAAGCGCTGGACAGTCGACTGAAAGCGGGCACGGAGCTGCCCCAACCCAGTGGTGTCTTTCCGCGGTTTGTTGAAGCTGAATAGCATCGATCTGTTTGATCCCAAGTCATCGAACGCAGCGCGCTCCAAAGAAACCCCCACACCGGTCTGGCATGGGGGTTTTCTGAGGAGGAGAGAGTGACGCTTTTCTAAATTGAAGCGTCTTCACGGAGAAGAAGCAGCCGTTACTTGTTCCCGCGCATCATGTTGCGCACCACACCGACGATGGCGAGCAGGCCACCGCCACCGATGGCAGCGCCACCGACTGCACCGAGCAGGCCGCCCATATCAAGACCGCCACCGGCTGCAACTGCGCTGGTGTCAATGCCAGTAAGACTGCTGAGGATAGAACCACCCACACCACCACCAACGACACCTGCGACGGTGTTCATGATGGTACCGAGTGAAAAGTTCTTCAAAAGGGCACCCGCGATGTTCCCGCCAACGCCACCAACGACCAAACTGATCAGAATATTCACGATATCCATGACATTTCTCCTGTGCTGGATATAGGGACTGGTGAGTTTCACCGATCCTTACAGGACGAAGAAATATATAGAATTAAAAATAAAATCAAGAAAATTTTAGATAGTTTGTTGCGTGGATTAGGAGTTAAAGGGGGCATCCCCCTAATTTCGCATTAATTTACCCGCAAGGTACCGTCGGCAAACATCATTCCGGCCTTGGCAAAGGTTTTGGCAAATTCACCCATTTGACCGGCGATCCGAGAGGATGCGTTACCGTCTAGCGAGCGCTTGTAAACACCTTGCAAAATCGCTGACATGCGGAATTTCGAAAAGGCCATGTAATAGTTGATCTCGTCCACCGATGTCCGCCCGGCTGCATCGGCGTACATGGCGACAAACTCGGCCAGTGACGGAATGCCTTCGTCCGCAAGATTCAACCCGGCCAACCCCGGTGAAGGACGAGCGCCGGCAGGGGTGAAATACATCATGGCACAGTAGGCAAAGTCGGATAGAGGGTGCCCGATGGTGCTCAATTCCCAATCGAGAACCGCAATCGGGTCGAGTGAGTCTGCGCCATAGATCATATTGTCGATGCGGAAATCACCGTGGGCGATGGTGACGTTGTGCGGTTCGTTCACGTCGTCCGGCATGTTATCGCGAAGCCAAGCGGTGAGGTTGTCCATGGCAGGAATTTCCTCGGTTTTCGAGGCTTCAAACTGACCAGACCAACGCTTGATTTGCCGAGCGATGTAGTCGCTGGACTTGCCGTAGTCCTCTAAACCCGCAGCGCGCCAGTCCACGCCATGCAGTCCGGCAAGCGTTTCCGCTGCGCTTTCGAATACACGCAAGCGCTCGTTTTTTTGCAGAGACGGCAGGGCTGGGTCTTTGAAAACCCGCCCTTCGATAAAATCCATGACGTAAAACATGGTTCCAATGACGGAATCATCATCGCACAAGACTTGTACGTTCGGGACTGGAACACGTGTCTGCGACAGGGCTTTCATAATGCGGAATTCACGATCAACCGCGTGTGCAGAGGGAAGCAGCTTTCCCGGAGGCTTTTTACGCAGCACGTAGCGTCGGCCAGCAAAGGTCACCAGATAGGTCGGGTTTGACTGTCCTGCATCGAACTGAGCAAGGCTCAATTCCCCTGTACCATCGCCAGTCGGGAGGTGCTCAGCCAAATACTGCTGTAATCGGTCTGTATCCAAGGCGTGCTCGGCGCGAACATCCATCGCGCGGTCAGCGGTATCAACGGCCATATTTGGATCGGAGACCATTTCAGCTTCCTTCTTCGAGTTTTCCAGTCTGCGGCTAGGCCCTTAAGGGGGTACCTGCGGGAACGAGCACGCTTAACCCCGCTTTATTGATCTCAAAATCAGTCTTGGCCGCGCCGCTGTAGCTATCGCCTTCGGCCAGCAAAGGAGACCATGTACCGGGCTGTTCTTCAAGCGGCTCTAGCGTCAAAGCGCGGCACTTCCACAGCTTTACTTGTGGATGTCCCAAATGGCGTCCTAAATATACCCGTCCCAGTAAGCCAACGAGACCAAGCGTGCTGACATCGCCCAGTGCAAGCACCTCCATTAGCCCATCTTGAGGGTCCGCATTCGGGCTGAACTTCATCCCGCCACCGGCCATCGACGTGTTGCAAACCAAGACTGTCCAAAATCGGTCTTCAATGACCTTTTCAGCGTCAATCGTCAGCCTCACAGCGCGTGTGCCACCCTTCGACAGTGCCTGAAAAACACCGACAGGGTACTGCAAAGGGCCGGGGACGGTAGAGGCATTGGCTTCCCGGTTAACGTCACTTGCAAAGCCCCAACCTGCGACGGAAAGGCCACGGAATTGATGCGCGCCAGATTGCGAAACGTCGAGGCAATCGAGGCTTACAGCTTTGGCCGTCCGAAGTTGCTCCAAAGCGGAATCGAGAGATTTTGACCACCCAAGAGCGGTTGCAAAGTCATTTCCTGACCCCAACGGAAGGGTTGCGAAAGTGGTTCCAGCTGGCAAGACCTGCACGAGCTGATGCACGGTTCCATCACCGCCGACAGCAACCGGAAGTCGCCCCTGCGTCAGTGCCGTTTCAACGGCTTGGGACAAGTCAGACAGCGCGGGGCTAACGAATTGGACATCGGCACCGACCGATTTCGCCCATGCCTCTAGCCGCGGAGCCAATTTGCTGGCCGACACCTTGCGTGCGGCGCTGTTCAAAAAGAACGTCAGGCGGTGTTGCACAGTACTTTATCCTTCATCACCGGCTCGCATGGAGAACGATTCCCACACCAGCCACGCGCCCAATAGCGCCAAAGCCCAGAACGGTCCGGTTATGACCATTTGACCAAATATGACGCCAACGCCAACCAGAATAAGTCCGAGAATATGAAGGTTACCGGGCTGCCACCGTGCAAGCAACAGCGCTGCGGCCAGAACGAGTTCCAGCACTGAAACGGCAAAAATCGCAACAAGCGCCCGCACATCGGCGGATGAATTCGCGTCCAAAACACCAAAGATGGCCTGTTGGATGGTCCAGGCAGAAGTCGATTTCAAGCCCCACGCTAGCGTGCCAATGGCAACAACCAGAGTCAAAATCGGAGCAAGAAGAGAAGGGCGCTTTGCGGGGTGTTTCATGGGAAGAGACTTAACATCTCCGGGCTGAAAGGAAACAGCAACATCGAACCCATAATACGGCTTTTACTTGCTTTTGTTCGATTTTTGTTTCATTGGTGGAACATGACCGACGACATTCTCCTCTGGATCAACGCAACGCCCGATTGGGTATTAATCGCAGTCCCTATTTTGGCGGCAGTGCTGCTGGGATGGGTTCTGGCAGGCTTTTGGCAGCGCAGTGGTGTGCAGGAAGCGCAGCGCTCCGCCGCTATGGCTGAAGCGCAATTGGATACAGCGCGTGAACAATTGGCTGAGAAGGACGCCTTGCTGGCTGAACTCCGCGATGGCTCAACCGATCTGGCAGCTGAAAACAGCGCCTTGAAGACCAAGTTGGAAGCGCAGCAGGTCCAATTCGCACAACAGGCGAAAACGCTTGGTGATCTGCGTGGTGAGTTGGAAAAGGAAATGAAACTGCTGGCGCAGCAGGCCTTGCAGTCAAACCAGCAGAATTTCATCACCATGGCCAATCAGGTGTTTGAGAAGCATCGTAATGCAGCATCGGGTGAGTTGGCTCAAAAGAAAGATTCCATTGCAGCGCTGCTAAAGCCGCTGGGTGAGACTGTTGCGCGCTACCAAAAGGAGCAGCGGGAAGCTTATGGTAATCTTAGCCAGGAAGTGCAGTCTCTCGCCAAGCAATCAGCCAGTGCAGCGACGGCGACCGGTAAGCTGGTCAATGCCTTGAGAGCCTCACCCAAGACGCGCGGACGCTGGGGGGAGCACCAGCTGAAAACCGTACTTGAACTTGCGGGCATGTCCGAGCACGTGGACTTTGAGACTGAGAAGACGTTGCAGGGCATGGATGGGACAGTTCGGCCTGATGCTGTCATCCGGTTGCCGGGTGAACGGTTCATCGTTGTGGATGCCAAAACCTCCTTATCTGGCTACCTCGAAGCCCTTGAGACGGATGATCCGGCTTTGCAGGATGCTGCTTTGGCGAAGCATGCCAAAGAGATTCGAACGCACATGCGTGGTTTGGCCGAAAAGAAGTATTGGACGGCTCTGCCCTTCACACCAGACTTTGTCGCCATGTTCATTCCGGGCGAGAACTTCTTCGCAGCGGCCGCTGAGCGCGATCCAACACTGTTCGAGGATGCGGTGGCCAAGAAGGTGCTCATCGTCACACCAACCACCCTCGTGGCGCTGTCAAAGGCAATCGCTTATGGCTGGCGACAGGAGGTCATGTCCAAAAACGCGACCGAAATTGCGGAAACCGGGCAGGAGCTTTACAAACGTCTCGCCAATTTGGGCCAACGTGTCACCGATCTTGGGGATGCCCTCACGCAATCGGTAAACCGCTACAACGGCTTCATTGGCACGCTTGAAGGGCAGGTCATGCCACAGGCGCGCAAGTTCAACGATTTGCAGGTCGAAGGTTCACAAGATCCTCTCCCAAAACTGGAGGTTCTGGATGCAGATCCTCGAGAGCCCAAGCGAGGGCGCGATCTGCTTTTTGACTTCGATGTCCCGCCGAAGCAGGTGCAGTAAACCAGCCACCGAATCACCGCATCGAACCCTGTGATGCGCATAATGAGTCAATGATGCACGATTCGTGGCAGAGGACGTTCAACGCGTCCAAATCCCGCCCCACTTGCGCCTCAAATCGTCATAACCCCCACCTCTGACACCAAAGAAACCTCGATTCGTGCTAAAAACGAGAAAAAAGGGTTTAATTTTCACCTTTCCGTCGTCAGAGTA
>JBMTIF010000110.1:0-7111 GCA_049437045.1 Alphaproteobacteria bacterium
CCCGCTTCAGCGTCGGCAACAATCGGCAGAAAGTAGTCGATGAAAGCGTCTTCGCCAGCTTCAACACCCTTGGCCCACTGGATCTCGTCCGCGCGGATGAAGGCGTTGTTGATGCGTTCTACAACAGCTGGAACCGAGTTTACCGGGTACAGGGACTGGTCTGGGTACATGGTAGGCGCGGTGTTCGCATCTGCCGCGACCTGCCAGCCAGAAAGGTAAATGGCTTCAATGCCGGCCTTTGCCTGCTGAACAGCTTGCCCGCCGGTCAAAGCGCCCAAAGAGCGAACAGCCTTGTCATCGCCCTTGCGGTTGATGAGTTCCCACAACTTGCGGGCGCCATCACGGGCGAGCGTGTTTTCGCGCGCTTTGGAACCGCGCAGCCGAACCACGTCTTCAGCTGTGTAGCCACGCTTGACGTGGGCCCAGCGTGGGTTGGTGGCCCAGTCCTGCTGAAGTTCGGTGATCTGTTCCTTGCGAGTCTTCGACATCTTGTTGTCTCCTGGTGCATTTTGGAGTTCGAGAAAAAGAGATGACGCAAGGATGCAGGAAGCGAGGACACCTGTCCGACGTGATTGAGTACGTTAGAAAATATTTACAAACAATTTACTTGTTTGATTGTTAATAATTAACTGTGTTATACGCTTAGTATGGTCACGGAACGGAAACTCTTCATCGGTCACAAGCTCCGTCGTCTGCGGCGAGACGAGGGCGTGACTCAAGCCCAGATGGCGCACGATCTGGGCATTTCCGCCGCTTACCTGAACCTGATCGAACACAACCAGCGGCCCATTACCGTCAACGTCCTGCTCCGTCTTGGCGATGCCTTTGGGGTAAATATTCAGGAATTTGCGGTCGATGACACCGATACCCAGTCTTCCAGGCTGCAGGAAATTCTGGCTGATCCGCTGTTCTCGGGTCTGGAGTTGACGCGGCAGGATTTGCGCGATGCCGTTGAGCGCGTGCCCATGATCGCTGAGGCTTTGCAGCTTGTTTACAGTCGCTATCAGCAGGGCAGCGCCCCCGATGGCCGTCCCGCCGGAGAAGCGGCACTGGGACGTCCAGCGGAGGTTGATGAACTGCTCGATGCCCTTGAAGATCGGCAGAACCACTTCCCCGTTCTTGAAAATGCTGCTGAGGCTTTGTCCGACGACGCCGGATTGCGCCAAAACGCGCTTGAGTCCGGCCTCTCACGCTATTTGGCGGAGGCTCACGGTCACGTCGTGCGATCCATGCCGGCCCGTGTGATGGAAACCACGCCGTACCGGCATGATTTTCATGGCAAGCGGGTTCTGTTCAATGAGCTTACACCGGTGGAATCCCGTGTTTTCGCCTTGGGAAAAATCGTCGCTGACCTACAGTTGCGAGACGAGATTAACGAGATCATTGCTGCCTTCAAACTGCGGGAACCCGCCAGCGAGGCCATGATGCGTGCGACCCTGACAAGCTACTTCGCTGGCGCGCTGATGATGCCCTATGCTCGGTTCACCGAAGCTGCGCTGGAAACACGGCACGATATCGACATCCTTCAGGCCCGTTTCGGAACCAGTTTTGAGCAAGTGGCGCACCGCCTCACAACACTGCAGCGCCCCGGAACGCGCGCTCTGCCGTTCTTTTTGCTCCGCATGGATGCGGCCGGAAATGTCTCAAAACGGTTCAGCGCAGGTGGTTTCTCCTTCTCCCGATACGGCGGCGCTTGCCCGGCCTGGTCCATCGTCAACGCCCCGAGGCATCCGGGCAATCTGGGGGTTGATAAGGTTCAGTTGCCCGAGGGTGGTGAGTTTCTTTCTCTGGCAAAATCCATCCGCAAGGGGTTGCCGACCTCGGGTCGAGCACAACGGCGGCTGACGGTGGTACTTGGTTGCTCCTTCGAGCATGCGGAGCACGTGGTCTATGCAGATTCCCTGCGGGATACTGAGCCTTCGCCGGTTGGCACAAACTGCCGGCTTTGTCCGCGTGCGCGCTGCGAATATCGCGCCTTTCCCGCATCAGGTGCAGCACAGCTTTAAGGCGATGACGCCTGAAGGGTTGATCCGTCGTTATTACACTAGATTAGGCTGACCATTCAGCGCATTGGCATGGCTCGAAGCGAGCCTTTCACGCCGTCCAAACGCGCCGAATTTGGGGCAAGCTTCCCGGTTCTCATCTGACGCTCTTTTCCCCACCACGTGGAGCGTCGCACGGGAGTTGTGGGTATGACAAGCACGGTCGATACGAACCGCCCAACCATCCCTTTGGTGATGCTGCTGGGTGGATTGTTTCTGTTTTCGGTTCAGGATGTGCTGATTTCTGACCTGACGAAACGCTATCCCGTGCATGAGATCGTGTTTGTGCGTTCGCTGGTAAACATCTGGCCGCTGATTCTGCTGAGTTTTGCCTTTGACCAAGGAAAAAACATGCAGGTCACCAAGTTCTGGTTCTTGTTCCTGCGCGGGGCGCTGCTGTCGCTGTCCTACACCTGTTACTATCTGGCGCTGGCGGGGCTCGATTTCGCTCAGGCGACGGCGCTCTACTTTACCGCTCCGCTGTTCATTACTTTTCTCAGTTGGGTCACCACGCGGGTTCCTATTGGGTGGCGACGTCTGCTGGGTGTGGTGATCGGCTTTATCGGTGTCCTGTTTATCGTCAAACCGGGGGCTGGTGATATTCCGCTGTTGCCGGCCATGATGGCCGTCAGTTCCGCGTTTTTCTATTCGTTGTCGGCGCTGATGACCAATTGGCTTGGGCGCACCGAATCAACAACGGTTCAGTCGATTACCTTCGTGATCATGAACCTGTTCTTCGGGGCCATGTTCTGGGCTGTCTTTGGTGATGGTTGGGCTGTGGATCATGCGCCGGCAGGTCTGGAAGTCCTTCTCAAGGAGTGGGTCTGGCCCACACGGAACGATGTTCTGATCATGGTGGGGATTGGTCTGGGTTCGGCCTTGGGCTTCATCATGTTGACCGCCGCATACCGTAATCTAGAGCCATCTTTCGCTGCTCCATTCGAGTATTGTTTGATGGGGTACAATTTGCTCTGGGGCATTCTCCTGTTCCGGCAATACCCGGACGCCATGACTTTGATTGGTATTTCGACCATCGTTCTCTCTGGCCTATTTGTCCTCTACCGCGAAGGTGAGCGGCGGCAGTCCATCGTCCGCCGTCTGTTCCGTCCACGTCGGGTCAGATAAGCGCTGGGCATAGACTCCCCGTGACCTATGTTGTGGGGGCTTCTATACAGACATCGCTTATTACGGATTGGAGCCAGGATATGCGCATATTTGGGTTAGTGCTGCTCGGCCTTGTGGCGCTTTTGACCGCAGGTTTGGTGTGGGCCAGCAATTACATCTACGGTCAAAACCTGTCCGTTGATCCCGCCTGTCATGACTCTCGCTTGTTCAGTGCTGATGATGCCAAGCTGGCTGTATCAACCAATCCGCTCGCGCATCGCATTGATCCAACTGTTTACGAACGTGTGGAGCAGGTTTCCTTTCCCTCTCGTGATGGCAAGGTCGCTGTAGCTGGTTTGCTGAGTCCTCCGTCACCGGGTGGACCGGTGGTGATTGCGACCCACGGCTTCACCGGCTGCAAGCATCACAAGCATGGCTTGAGCATCATCGGCATGTTGGCCAGCGAAGGCTACGGCGTGCTTGCCATTGATTTGCGCGAACACGGCGAATCCACAGTTCTGGACGGGGTCGCAGCCATGGGCAGCGACGAATACAACGATGTTTTGGGTGCCTTCGATTATGTCCAGAAGGAACTCGGGCTTGACCGTTCCAACATTGGTTTCTGGGCGGAGAGCATGGGTGGCGCAACCACGCTGATCGCCAACGCTTACGAAGATCTGGGGCCGCTGTTTCTGGACTCGCCCTACGTCGATATCAAAACGGTGCTGAAGGACAATTCAGACCGGGCATCAATCCCGCCTTGGACGATTGAAGTCATCAGTTTTTCGGTTCGGATCCTGCGAGGACACAGCTTTACCGAGACTAACCCCTTGGATGGTCTGGTCGCACGACCCCAACAGCCAATCTACTGGGTGCATGGAACGGCGGACCAAACGGTCGGTTTTCACCATGCCCGCCGTGCCCGCGAAGCGGTCAGCGCAGATGCCAGCAAGACCTTCTTTATGCCAGATGGACTCGGACACGTCGCGACCATGTGGGACCGGCCCTCGGAATACAGGCTGGCTCTGCTTTCTTTCTTCGATGAACACCTGAAGGACTGAGTTTGTGATCCTGGGAATTTCCATTGCTGAATTTATGGCCTTTGCCGCCGTGATGGCGGGAGGCGCTGTGCTTGCTGGATTTATTGCGGGCCTGTTCGGGGTTGGCGGCGGTGTAGTGATGGTACCCATTCTCACCGAGTTGTTTGCTTTGGGTTTGGGCGGTTCCAGCGATATCCATGCGCAACACCTCGCGGTTGGCACTTCGCTGGCCATCATCATTCCAACGTCAATCCAGTCAGCCCGCACCCATTATGCTTCGGGCACGATAGATATGGCTTTGCTGCGCAGATACCTGTTCTTTGTTCCTCTGGGCGTGATGTTGGGGCTCTATCTCGCAACCATCATGGATGCAGGCGGCCTTGGGTTGGTCTTCGGTGCCATTGCTCTGTGCGTTGGGGTTTATCAGCTTGTGGCTTCACCCAGTGTGGCGCTGGCCAAACAAGTACCGGGCACACCGATTGCGCAGGGTACGGGCCTGTTCATCGGCACGGCATCGACGCTCATGGGTATCGGCGGCGGCGTTGTGAACAATCTCTTCATGTCGCTTTGTGGGACTGACATCAAGCGGGCGATAGCGACTTCGGCTGGTGTCGGCGTGCTGATTTCCATCCCAGCAACTATTGGCTTTGTTGCGATTGGCTTCGGAAAACCGGGACTTCCTCCGCTTTCGCTGGGCTACGTCAACCTGATAGCGCTGGCATTCATGATCCCCTTCACCGTCGTCATGGCACCCATTGGCGCGCGCCTGACCCATCGCTTGCCGGGGCCACTCACGAAAAAGTTGTTTAGTGTATTCCTGATCGTCGTGGCGTTACGCGCATTTTGGAAGGTCTTTGTTGGCTAAAACCTTGCCTATCGACGCAAAAATCTGCGAAAGTCTCGCCCGAACTTGAGGGATTTTGGGATGACAGCCGAACTTGATCAGATAGACAAGGCAATTTTAACCACCTTGCAGCGTGACAGTAGGCTGTCCATGGCTGAGTTGGGTGAGAAGGTAGGCTTATCATCGTCAGCCTGCCATCGACGGGTTTTGCAACTCCAGACTGCAGGCGTTATCGAGGGCTACGCCGCCCGTCTGAACGCGAAAGCACTGGGCCTGGATCTGCATTTCATCGTGGATGTTTCCCTGCATTCTCAAGCCGAAGAAGACCTTGAGGCCTTTGAACGGGCCGCGCGTGACAACAAGTCAGTGCTCGAATGCTATCTGATGGCGGGGCAGGCTGACTTTTCCTTGCGGGTATCGGCGCGAGATACGGCACACTATGAAGAAGTGCACCGCCAAATCGCTCATATGCCCGGGGTCACACGGATCGAATCCAAGCTGATCCTTCGTGCCGTCAAGAAGTGGATGGGCTACAAAGTCTAGTAGCCCTATCCAATTTGTTTTCTACAGTGACGTGTCGTCGTAGAAAATGATTGAACCGTTCCAGGTCTGGGACACCGTGTCTTCACCGTTGAAGTATGACGCGGTACCGGCCTCGTTAATGCCAACCAGCAGTTCGTCAGCGTTGATGTTGCCATCTGCACGATCTGCGGTTTCGATTTCACCCGGAATGACCTGCAGTTCAACGGCGCCAGGGACAGGTTCGGTCGTGAACATCTGTGTGACTACCTGCGGGGTGGTGAGATCCACGTCGAAGAAGCGGATGATCGGTGTCTGGTCCAAAACGTCGAGAACCGCAAGTTCCAGATCATCATCGCCATCGAAGTTACCCGCCTCAATTTGGCTCGCCTTGATGTCTGCGATGTGCAGACCTTCGTTGGTAATCGACAGCGCTTCAGGTGCGTCGAGACCAGAGTGGAAGGCCTTGCTGTAGTACACACCTTTATCGGTTGCGGTGAAGACAACGTTACCGATGACCGCAATGTCGTTGTGGCTGATGCCTGTGCCGGCGCTGACGATCCCATCGTCCGCGTCGCCATCGAGGAACACCATGCTGATGCCATCTCCGCCATTCGTGCCGTAGATGCCCACAGCGTATTCAGTATCGTTGATCATGATGCTCTCAACTTCACTGTAATTCCAACCGCCCTGGAGCTGTTCGGAATCAAAGGCATACTCAAGATCTTTATAGTAGACGGAGTAGAGTGCATCTTCTGCTGCCACGTCATTGGTGCCGCCGCCAATCACCATGACTTTTTTCATGTTGGTCGACGAGGTTTCCTTTGCCGCGTTGTTGGAGTTGAAGTGACCAATGACCACGTCTTCAACCTTTGACGGCTCGGAGTCCTTGTCGGCTGCTTTAAAGGTGAACTCGCCCGACTTTCCAACTTCCCAGATTTGCACCACAGAGTCAGTACTGTTGGTGCCGCCGCTGCCGGCAACAACGATATCGGCGTAACCATCGCCATCGATGTCATCGATGTCGATCGCGCGCACTTCGTGAATACGGTACTCGGCGTCGATTTCTGTAGAGTTAGTGGCGTAGTTGACCGTGTTGGAAAAACCACCTGTTCCCGTCAATTCATGGACGGAGAAGGAATTGATCGTTTCTGAATGGAACGACACGATCATGTATTGACCGCCATCGATGTTGTAATGGTATTCCGCCTCATCCATGAAGGGCAACCAGTCGGTACTGTCCGCAGCGCCAGAGCTGGTGCTGTTCAAACCATTGAACTTCAAGCGCGTGATATTGGCTTCACGCACGTATTCGAGAGGCCCATCGTCGTCAGTCGAGTTGCTGATGGTGAACTCAAAGGTCCGGAAAGAGGTCAGGGCAGAGCCGTCTGACACTTCAATCACAACCGTTGCCGTGTTTTGGTCAAACCGCGTGCCGTCTGCATCATTGCCAGGCTGGCTGTAATCCAGACGCTCGGTAATGATCAGTTCGCCATCCTCATTGATCTCGAAAATATTGGTTATTTCCGACCCCAGATGTTGGGAGTCAATCCGGTACTGCA
>JBMTIF010000111.1:0-7092 GCA_049437045.1 Alphaproteobacteria bacterium
TCATATTAATGAGAAGATCGAGTCGATCATGAAGCAACTCGGGTTGCGATCAAAGGGTGCTGTGATTGAGCGTATCCAGACAACAGGCTTTATCATACTGGCCGTCTTCCTTGGCGCTGTTGCCTGGGTTGTTGCGGCGTCCTGGGGTTGGCATGCAAGCGGCTGGCTGGTGACGAACTTCGGTTACCATGACTTTGGCGCAGCGGGCGTTGTTCACACGGTTGCGGGTTTCTTTGCACTGGGTGTTCTGATCAACCTCGGCCCTCGCATTGGCAAGTTCAACGCAGACGGTTCTGCCAACCAAATCGGTGGTCACAACATGCCGTTCACCGTTACCGGCCTGATGCTCATTATCGTGGGCTTCTGGGGCTTCCTGATGGCGTGTGCGATCTTCCCGGGTGAAGGCTGGTCCTGGTTCTCCAATAACTTCGGAACCATCTACGGCACGCCAACCAACCTTTCAGCACTTGCGTTTAACATCCTGATGGCCTTTGCGGGCGGTATCATCGGTGCTTGGGTGATCACGCGTGATCCATTCTGGATGATGTCCGGTGCTCTCGCTGGTATTATTGCCGGTGCTGCTGGTTTGGACGTTTACTGGCCACCATTGACGTTCCTCGTCGCTATGGCTGGCGGTATGCTGCTTAAGCCTGCTGCTGGCGTGCTGGAGCGTTTCGGCATCGATGATGCCGTTGGCGCAGTCACCGTACACGGCACCATCGGTGTCTTCGGTCTGCTGATGTTCGGCATCTGGGGCGCGGGTTACCCAGCGCTGCAGGGTGAAGGCGTTGCGACCGTAAACTTCTTCGGTCAGCTGATCGGCGCGGTCGTTTGTATCCTGCTGGGTCTGGTTCCGGGTTACGTGATTTCCCTGATCCTGAAAATGGCCGGTATGCTGCGTGTTGGTGAAGCTGCTGAACTGGCTGGTTTGGATCCAACCAAAGTACCAGCTCAGGCTTACCCGGAGGGCATCAACCCTTCCGAGCCTGCTAGCTCCTAAACTCTGAACGAAAGGAAACTTCGCTATGGGTAGTTCCATCACGAACTGGGACGGCGTCGAAGGCGCCATCTTCATGGGCGCTGGCGGCGGAATGCCAGCGGTCTGGGTTTGGATCGCTATCGCAGCTTGCGTTGTGCCACTGATTATTGGTGCCATCGCAGACCGCAAAACGCGCTAGACCACGTGTTAGTCTAAACGACAAAAGGGGGAGCCATCCCGGCTCCCCCTTTTTTATGGCGGCGGCCTGAAGAACAGGCCTTACATCTCCCGGAAACAGGCCAAAACCGCTGCCCTTGAGGCCTTGGCGATTTCGGCGTCGTATCCGGCTTTGGTCGGCATGGAAAAGTTATGCTTTCCGCCAACATGAACGATCACCTCAACATTGGCTTTTGTGCCCAAGGCTTCCATCACTGGATTAACTTGCTCCATCGGCACCGTCGGGTCCGCATCGCCGTAGTGCAAGCTGCTCGGTACGGTCAGCTGATCGGCTTCATCGAGGTAAGAATGGATGCGCGTCCCGTGATAGGTTCCAACAGCATCAGCGCCCAGCCGCGTTCCACCCAGATACGCGAACAGGCCACCAAAGCAGAACCCAAGAACCGCAACTTTACCGTTGCAGCGCTCATGCTCGCGCAGCTCATCGAGCGCATCAGACATATCCACCAAGCCCTGCTCGATGTCATGCTGCTGCATGCGAGCGAAGGCGACCTCCCGCTCCGCCGTTGGGCCAGGCACAGTGCGGAAGAAATAGTCTGGTGCGGCAGTTAGAAACCCGTCTTCGGCAAAGGCCTCGATCAGGCCTTCCATTTCCTTATCTGTCCCGAAAATCGCGGGCATGACGAGAATGGCTGGAAACGTGCCGTCACCCGCTGGAACAGTCAAGCGCCCGTCGTAGCTTTCGCCCTCGCGAGTGGTGAATTTTATGTCTGAACTGGTTACGCCCATAGCCCTGAACCCCTCTGTCTAGGTATCGGGCTTCTCCGCCCAACCGGCAAAAATCTTCTCAAGCAAGACCACAGCATAAAACAGCAGAATGCCCAGAAAAGCCAAGGCCAAGAGAACCGCAAACATCAGAGGGTAATCCGCATTGATCTTGCCGCTGTCGAACAAATGGCCCAGCCCCATGCCGTGCGGCTCAATGATCTCCACCAGATTTGTGCCAATGAAGGCCAGTGTAACGGCGACTTTCAAAGCACCGAAGAACTCAGGCAGGGTTTTTGGCAGTGCAATTTTCCAAAAGACCGTTAAACGGCTCGCGCCCAGTGCGCGCAGAATATCCCGATACTCGGTTTCCAGCGTGTTCAGTCCGACCGACACAGAAACAGCGATAGGGAAAAAGCTGATCATGAAGGCCATAAGGACGGTGTTGGTATTGTCCGCGCCAATGAACAGCAGCGCGATCACCGGTACCACTGTCGCCTTTGGTACCGCATTAAAGCCAACCAACAGCGGGTAAAGCGCTTCTCGGGCAATGCGAGAAAAGCCCATGATCATGCCAATGGCCGTTCCCACCAAAACGGAGATCAGCAGCCCCAGCACTGTCCGCCAGAGCGTCTGCCATCCATAGAGCAGGAACAGCTTCCAGTACTTCTGGTAGGCAGAAGTCAGATCACTGGGCGATGCCATTTTATAGTTCGGCCACTGTCGCCACCAAACCAGCAGCTCCCATAGAATGAGGAAGATGATAATCGAAACCAGTGGTACAACGATCTGCCGTACCAGCTTGTTGTTCTGCCAGCCCATCACGCAGCCTCCTCAGTCGGAGTCTGCCGGCCCTGAGCGATCTGGATCTGCCGCCGCAGCTCAGCAAGGCATTCTACAATTTCCGGGGTGTAGAGGTCCTCGATGGTCCGCTCGCGCCCCAAGGGGACGGTTAGCCTGTGCTGGATACCCGCAGGGCGATCCGACAGCACGATGACTTCATCGGCAAGAAACATACTTTCGCGCAAGTCATGGGTAATGAGCAGGCAAGTAACCCCCTGCTCGATCCGGAGCTTGAACATGATTTGCCACAGGTCTTCGCGGGTAAAGGCGTCCAGCGCGCCAAAGGGCTCGTCAAGGATGAGAACGCTTGGGCGATGGATCAGGGCGCGGCACAGCGAAGCGCGCTGGCGCATACCTCCAGACAACTCAGAAGGCCGCTTGTCTTCAAAACCGGACAGCCCCACCAGTGCCAACAGATCATGGGCGCGGGCCTCGGCCTCGTCCCGGCTCAACCCGTGGCCGCGCACGATTTCCAAAGGCAGCAGCACGTTGCGCAAGATCGAGCGCCATTCGAGCAAGACGGGGTTCTGGAAAGCCATGCCCACCGTCGGACGTGGCGAGGTAACAGGTTTTCCATCAAGGATCACCTGCCCCGCGTCCGGCTTGAGCAGCCCGGAAACGAGTTTGGTCAGCGTAGACTTGCCGCACCCCGAAGGTCCGACAACCGCTGTGAAACCACCCGGCGCGATGTTGAAACTGATATCATTCAGGACCGGCAGTGGTCCTGAATCGGTTGGATAAGCGTGGGTCACGCCTTCGATCGCAATAACCGGTTCGGTGGTCATAAATTAACACTACAATACTGATATTAAACAAGAAAAAGCCGAGGCCCGAAGGCCTCGGCTTGCATGAAAAACGGGCCTATTTCAGCATCCGGGCTTCTGCCGCTGGCAGGTAAGCATCGGTGAAGAACAGGCTGGCATCTGCTGCATTCTGGAAATCATAGGTTTCCGCGATCTGCATCAGCGCCTTGGCCATACGGTCACCATCAATGCCGCCCATGCCGTTCGCCATGGTGTAATCGGTGACGACGTTGCCATCGATGGCAAGCTGAAGACGACGGGTTTCCAGCGCTACGTCAGCAGCCGGGTTCCGCTTGGCAACAGCCTTCGCGCCCATCTCTGGATCAGCAATCACGTCATTCCAGCCCGCAGCGACTGCACCAAGGAAGTCAGTGACCAGCCCAGCATTATCAGCGGCAAAATCGGTGTTGACGATGATGGCGTTGCCATAAAGCGCCAGACCGTGATCCGCCATCAGGATGGTGGAAATATCGTCTTCTGGCACGCCAAGGCGAACAAGGTTCAAGTAGCTCGAGAACGAGAAGCCCGTAATCGAGTCAACCTTGCCTTCTGCCAGCATTGGTTCGCGGGTCGGGAAGCCAACCGGCTCCACAGTGATCTTGCTCACGTCGATACCATTGGCCGAAGCAAAGGCTGGGAACTGAGCCCAGGCACCATCTGGTGGTGGCGCGCCGAGGATGCTGCCTTCGAGGTCACCGGGGCCCGAGACGCCTTGGGACTTACGGCCGATCCCGGCGAAAGGAGGCTTGTCGTAAACCATCATTACGGCGATGACGGGGGCGTCCGGGTTCTGGTCCTTGAATTTGATCAGGGAATTGATATCCGCGAAACCGATAGGGAACGCGCCCGTAGCAACCTTTGGAATTGCGTCCAACGAGCCAGAGCCAGCGGAAATATCAACATCCAGACCGACCGCACCGAAGTGGCCGTTGTCGATAGCAGCGAAGTAGGCCGCACTTGGGCCTTCGAATTTCCAATCGAGTGCGAAAGGAACTTTGGTTTGGGCAACCGCGGTCGCCGCTGCGCCCAAAGACGCAACTGCTGCGATAAGCCCGGCTGAAAGGATTTTCTTCATTTCTCTCTCTCCATGATACGTTACGCGGAAAAGACCGGCGTACTGTCAACCATGAGTAAAATCTTGCCCAAAAGAACAGCACGAAAGCAACACTTTCCGGGCTGTGCCGGGTTTATACGCACCGTTGCCCAATAATCGTTCAGCCTGAGTCTGATTTTGGGTCACTGGTAAAACCTCTTTCTCACTTTGGGCGTGCAGTAGCCGCTAAAGGCTTTTCTGGAGAACGTCGCCCAGATTTTCTGCGTTCAAGGGCACCGGATTGCCACCACAGGACGGATCAATCAGCGCGCCCTTTATGATCAGATCCATATCCGGCTGCTCAAGCCCCAAGTCCGTTAAGCTCGCAGGGATATTGAGTGTCTGGTTCAGTGCCGTGACACGCGCACGAAAACCATCAAAGCCGCCCTGGATACCCAAATAGGCACAAACCCGCTCGATTGTGCTCTCTATGGCCTGTCGATTGAGGTCCAGAACCGCTGGGATCAGCACAGCGTTGGTTGTGCCGTGGTGGGTGCCATAGATCGCACCAATGGGGTGGCTGAGCGCGTGAACAGCGCCCAGACCTTTCTGGAACGCAACCGCGCCCATCATCGCCGCCGCCATCATGTTGGCTCTGGCTTCGAGGTTGGTTGGATCGCTGAAGGCTGTTTCAAGGTTTTCGTTCACCAGCCGCAGACCTTCCAAAGCGATACCGTGACTCATGGGATGAAAGTGTGGAGAGCTGAGTGCTTCCAGACAATGGGCAAAGGCGTCCATGCCCGTACCTGCGGTAATCCACGCCGGCATGGTCATGGCCAATTCAGGGTCGGCGATGACGACGGACGGCAGAATCTTGGGATGAAAGATGATTTTCTTTTCTTTGGTGTCGGTGCGCGTGAGCACGCTGGCACGCCCCAATTCTGACCCCGTACCCGACGTAGTTGGGACGGCAATATTGGGCGCAATTGCATCTGCATCCGCCCGGGTCCACCAATCGCCAATGTCCTCAAAATCCCAGACTGGTCGGGTTTGCCCCGCCATGAAGGCGATGACCTTGCCCAAATCCAGAGCCGAACCGCCACCAACACAGACAACGCCATCGTGCCCACCGTCTCGGAATGCCTCCAGACCTGCATCGAGGTTTTCTCCGGTCGGGTTCGGGTCAACGTCAGCAAAGACCACTGCCGCTAGCCCGTTTGCTTCAAGATCCGCCGTTATCTTCTGAACGAAGGGTAAATTGACAAGTCCCTTGTCCGTAACCAGCAAAGGCTTTTTGATCCCTGCCGACGCGCAGGCATCGTCCAGTTCGCTGATTCGCCCAGCGCAGAAACGCACCGCTGTCGGGTAAGACCAGTTGGCCGTGAACATGATTTCATCCTTCACCTAGAGTTCCCGCGAACCTTCCGGCAAGAACGGCAAAAGGGCAAGCCAGTGGCTTGCCCTTTTTGAGGTCTCTGGGATGAGACGGTTTGCCTTTGATCAGGAGTTCAAAGGGTAAGGGGGATAGGTGCAATCGATAACCTTGCCGTTGGCCGTGATGGTCAACTTAGCTTCAACGCCCTGCATGCTGTTGAACGAAGACATGGACAGCACAGTCGTTTCACCACCTGGCGCAACAAAAGCGCCGCCTTGGCGGATGGAAGACCGGTTGCCGCCGGACTTGCGGGTCACGGTCAGGGCATAAGTACCAGTCATGGTGGCTTCTGGCTCAACAGTCGCAGACAGCAGAGCGCCGCCATTGATCTTGTCAAAGCTCAGTGAACAAACCGAAGCGGGAGCTTCAGCCAACTCTTCTGGCTTCAGCGAAGAAGCATCACCGCTGGTTCCCTGGCTGGTTGCGAGTGCTGCCAGCGAAAGACCGCCAAGGGCAAGAGCGATAAAGGCCGTGGGGAAAGTAGGGGAAGACATCTGAAGTCTCCTTATCTGAGAAGTGGGGGTGTGATGGCTTGAATGGAAATGGGCTGGTGGACTGGTGCCGCGCGAAGATCCCCTCGCTCACGGCACCTGCGCCCATCAGTAAGCGGACCCTAGTACTGAACGATAACCGCCACGTTGCCGGTACCAACCTGCGTGGTGTTAGCGCTGTTGCCGGTACCCATTTGAATGACAGCCTGAGCGTTACAGTCGCCGGACTGATCGGCCGTTACGCTGTTACCAACGCCGAACTGAGCGATGCCGGAGATGTTGCATTCACCAGTTTGGGTGCTGGTTGCGGTGTTGGCGATACCGGACTGGCCGATAACCGTTTCGTTGCCCCAGCCGTCCTGGGTTGCGATGGAGGTGTTGCCCCAACCAGCCTGGAAGATTTCCATGTGGTTGTAGGAGCCGGTTTGCGCACCGCCGATGCTGTGACCAGTACCAAACTGGTTGACGTTAGAAGTGTTGAACCATGCGTGAGCAGAGGTGGAGACGGAGGTGGAAGCGACGAGGGAAGCGATAGCGACGAACTTGAGAGCAGACTTGAACATTGG
>JBMTIF010000112.1:0-7029 GCA_049437045.1 Alphaproteobacteria bacterium
CATCCCTATGGCGCCTCGTACTGAGAATTATCATCATGAAGTCGAGTTGGTGGTGGCTTTGGGGTCTGGTGGGCGAAACATCGCGCTTGAGGCGGCTTTCTCGCATGTGTTTGCTTATGCCGTAGGTCTGGATATGACCCGGCGCGATTTGCAGTCAGCCTCCAAGGAAAGAAAGCGGCCTTGGGATACGGGAAAGGACGTGGAGTTTTCGGCTCTGTCCTCGCCGCTGCGTCCGGCGGCTCTGGTGGCTGATCCGTCCAAGGGCCGGATATCGCTGGATATCAATGGCGGGGTCCGTCAGGAAGGTGACCTGAGCGATCATGTCTGGAAGATTGAAGAGATCATTTCCGACCTCTCGACGCTCTACACTCTGCAGGCTGGCGACCTGATTTTCATGGGAACGCCCTCCGGCGTGGGGCCGGTGCAGGCGGGAGACAGGCTCGAAGGTGCAATTGAGGGGATCGGCAGCTTTGAGCTGACCATGGCCCCGGTGCTGGTTTAGACCCGCTCCCTGAGCAGAATTGATGTTTCACTTTCGGCAATGTCTTCGAGTTGCCGAATGGCCAGCAGCGCCTGATCCAGCTCCCGATTTGAGTCGGCAGCCAGCTCGGCAATCAAATCCCATTTGCCGTTTGTGGTGTGGATTGATTTGATCCAGTGAATGCCTTTGAGCCGCTGGATCACCCGATCGGTTCGATGCCCCATGATCTTGATCAACGTCAGGGCCCGAACGTTGGGTGTGAGCGTGTCACCAGAGGTTTGCACGCGGTAGCCCAGAATAACCCTGCGTTTTTCCATCCGCTCCAGCCGCGCTTTCACTGTCGCGCGCGTTACTTTCAACATCGCAGCCAAAGACGCATGAGAGGCTCGGCCATCTTCACGCAATACCGTCAGGATGGCGCGGTCTAATTCATCAAGTTGATCAGTCATACTGCTCACAATGCAAAATACAATTTACGTTTAGCGCATTTTGGCGGCTTGTTACTAACGCAAAATTCGCATGATTTGAGCCAAGAACGAAACGAGGATTCTATGGCTCAGCTTTCCTTTCTCGGTGTGCCTTTGCACGAAGGTGCCAGTCAGTATGGAACCATTATGGGGCCAGATGCGCTGCGTGCGGCGGGCCTGATGGATAATCTCAACGCCTTGGGCCATCAGATCAGTGACCTCGGAGACATTGCGAGGCCCACGGGCTGTGAGCAGGTTTTTCCGGCGAATTTGGCGGTTCAAAACCTTGGGTCCGTCACCCGCTGGATTGAAGCCATTCGGTCCAGGGTCGAAGCCATTGCACCGATGGATGTTCCAATCTTTGCCGGCGGCGATCATGCCCTTTCTGCTGGTACAATTTCGGCGATGTCAAATCGTGCGGCAGCGCAAGGGCGACCATTGTTTGTGCTTTGGTTAGATGCTCATCCGGATTTTCACACCTTGGAAACCACCAGCACCGGGAACCTGCACGGGACGCCTATGGCCTATCTGACGGGGGAGCCGGGGTTTGAGAACAGTTTCCCGGCTTTGGATCACCCTGTTCGCTGCGAGCATGTGATGATGGTCGGACTGCGCTCGGTCGATGCGGCTGAACGGGCGCGGTTGGCGGCGCGACGGTTGAACCTGTGCGACATGCGGCGAATGGATGAAGAAGGGATAGTTCGGCCATTGCGGGAATTTCTTACACGGGTCCGGCAGGCCGACGGGATGCTGCACGTCTCGCTCGATCTTGATTTCCTCGATCCTGATATCGCCCCGGGCGTTGGTACCCCGGTTCCCGGTGGCGCAACCCTGCGTGAGGCGCATCTGATCATGGAACTGGTGCATGAAAGCAATCTGCTCAGCTCTCTTGATCTGGTCGAACTCAACCCTTTCCAAGACCACGCCGGACAGAGCGCTCGTCTGCTGGTTGATCTGACGGCCAGCCTTTTCGGTCGGCGCATTCTCAACACTTGAAACCTTTTCAGGAGCCAAACCCATGAAAGCTTTGAATACCGTTCCTTTCGTCAGCGTCGAAAACATGATGAGGCTGGTTCTGGAACTCGGCGTTGAAACTTGCATCGAGCAGATCGCCGAGTACATCGAAGCCGACTTTGCCAAGTGGGAGCAATTCGACAAGTGCCCGCGGATTGGCTCGCACTCGGACGTGGGGGTTATTGAGTTGATGCCGACCTCCGACGGGGTCGACTACGGCTTCAAATACGTTAATGGGCATCCAAAGAACACGAAGGAAGGGCTGCAAACCGTCACGGCTTTTGGTCTGCTGGCTTCAGTCTATACTGGCTATCCGACGTTGCTGACTGAAATGACCATCCTGACTGCACTGCGCACAGCGGCGACTTCGGCTGTTGCAACCAGGCATCTCGCACCCAAAGGGGCCACCACGCTCGCCATGATTGGTAACGGGGCGCAATCCGAGTTTCAGGCGCTGGGTCTCAAGCGCGTCTGTGGAATTGACACGGTGCGGCTCTACGACCTTGATCCCGCCGCCACTCGGAAATGCGCAGCGAACCTTGCGGGAAGTGGCCTGAAGGTTGTCAGTTGCGGTTCTGCGGAAGAGGCCGTCATGGGGGCGCAGATCATAACCACGTGCACCGCCGACAAGCGCAATGCGACCGTTCTTTCAGGTAACCTCGTCGGTGCCGGTGTGCACATCAACGCCATCGGTGGGGATTGTCCGGGCAAAACCGAGCTGCAGCGTGACATACTGGACCGTGCAGACATCTACGTAGAATACCCCGAACAAACGCGTATCGAGGGTGAAATTCAGGTGCTGGATGGGGATTTTCCGGTCAAGGAGTTGTGGCAGGTCATTACCGGGCAGATCGATGGACGGACATCCGCGGACACAATTACCCTTTTTGACGGTGTCGGGTTTGCCATTGAAGATTTTTCCGCTCTTCGCTGGCTGCGCGACGCTCTGAACATGTCGTCCAAGTTCGTCGACCTCGATATGATTGCAGACCCTGATGAACCGAGGGATCTGTTTGGGATGGTCATGCGGGAGGTTGGCCGGATGGCAGAAGAAGAGCGCGGAAAGGCAGCTTAAAGACAATCTAGAGGCTCAAGGCAGATTGAGCTGCCATGACAGGCCGAAGCGGTCTTTGCACCAACCAAACTGCTTGCTGAAACCATAGTTGTTCAGCGGCATCATCACTTCGCCGCCCTCACTGAGGGCTGCAAAGGCCGCTGTGAGCTGTTCTTCGCTTTCACAGTCAACGAAGAGCGACATGGACGGCGTAAAATCGAAATCATGCGGGATGGGGCTGTCGATCACCTGAAGCGTTGCACCATTGAACTCGATGGTTGCCAGCTTGATGGTGCCCGCCGGTCCCATGTCACCTTCGCCATAGTCTTCCCGCGCGATGGTCTTGAAACCGGGGAAAATCGAGGCGTAGAGCGCCAGCGCTGGACCCGCTTGTCCCTGGAACATGATATGGGTTGAGACACGGGTCATGGATGGCCACCTTTCGACAATTCGTGAAATCGACTTTACAGCGCTTTCTGCATCGCCTGATGCAGGTCTTCGATAAGATCAGCGGGGTGTTCCAGACCGACGTTGAGCCGAACCAAGCGGCCACCAAAATCTTTGCCGGGCCGTTCAAGGTCCGGATAGACCACGGCCAGGGACGTGACACCGCCCCAACTCAGGCCGATTTTGAAAATCTTGAGGGCATCGAGGAAGTTGGCAGCCTGTTGCGCGCTGACGCTATTCTTGAACTGAAACGAGAAAACGCTGGCTGAACCCGTAAAATCACGTTTCCAGATTTCGTGGCCGGGACAAGATGGCATAGCGGGGTGGTAGACAGTCTCGACCACGTCCTGATCCACCAGCCATTCGGCCACTTGCATGGTCGCACCTTCCAGATGGGCGAGACGCAGGCCAAGGGTTTGGAGACCGCGCAGCGCGAGGCTGCAATCGTCCGGTGAGACGGCCAGGCCCAACTGTCGGTAAACCGGTCCCATTGCCTCGAAGCTGTCCGAATCGCGAACAGACACCGAGCCAAGCAGAATATCGCTGTGCCCACCGACGTATTTGGTCAGCGCTTGAATGCTGACATCGACCTTATGGGCAAAGGCATCAAACAGGACACCAGCGGCGTAAGTGTTGTCCAGCGCCACAGCAACCCCGCGTGCATGCGCAGCGTCGACAATCGCAGGAATATCCTGCACGTCCATGGTTACTGAACCGGGGCTTTCGGTCCAGATCAGTGCCGTGTTGTCCCGGATCAAATCCCCAATCCCCGCGCCGATCATGGGGTCGTAAGCTTCTACCTCAACGCCCAAACCCTTCATCAGCCCTTCGGCCATTTCCTTGTTGGGGCCATAGGCAGAGTAGGGGACTAGAGCGTGGCTGCCCGTCTTGCAGTAGGCAAAATAGACCAAGGCAATCGCTGCTTGTCCGCCCGGAACGATAAAGCTGAAGTGCGCTTCTTCCAGCCCTGCAATCCGGCTCGCAAGTTCCAGTGCCGTTGGCGTTCCATAGAGGCCGTAGGAATAGCCGTTCTCGGACTGGTTCCAGTGATCGTTGACCGAGGCTGCGTCCTTGAAAACAACCGTTGAGCCTCGATAGACCGGGGTGTTCAAGGAATTATAGTCGCGGCGCGCTTGGGGCGCGGGGTTGAGCAGCTTGGTTCGCCAATCCATCGAATGTTCCAGTCCTGAGCGTTTTCTTTGCTTGTGTTGGAATAGGCCGCCAAGCGCAACCCCGACGCTTGCGCGACCGCGGCATTGAAGGCAGGGTACGCGCCGCATACCGTCGAGGAGAGAGTACGATGCGCGGATTTGGCCCCAATGAATTTGCAGGCAGAACCCAAAAGCTGCAGACCGCAATGGCGGCAGAAGGCTTGGATGCGATCCTTGTCACCACCGAAGCGGATTTGCGCTATATCACCGGCTTTCTGACACGGTTTTGGGAAAGCCCTTCGCGGGCTTGGTACGTCATTGTCCCGGCAACGGGAAAACCGATTGCTGTTATTCCGAGCATCGGTGCGGCCCTGATGGGGACGACGTGGGTTGAAGACATTCGCACGTGGCGCGCACCGGATCTGGAAGACGATGGTGTCGGGCTGCTTTCAGCAACGCTTGACGAGGTTTTGGGCAGCTCTGGCGGTAGTGTTGGGCTTCCGGCTGGGCATGAGTCCAACCTGCGTATGCCGTTGAATGACTTTTGGGCATTGCAAGCGCTTCGGCCTGAGCGGAAATTTGTCAGCGATGGTAATGTCGTGCGCTACGCCCGCTCAGTAAAAACCCCGGCGGAAGTTGAGAAAATCCGCGCTGCCTGCGCCGTTGCTGGTCGTGCATTCGACCGCATGGGTGAGGTTTTAACCGAAGGACTGCGCAAGGAAGACTATTACCGTGGATTCCAACGCCTTTGTCTCGAAGAAGGCGCAGACTTTGTGCCCTACATCGCCGGCGGACATGGGGAGTGGGGCTATGGTGACATCATCGCTCCCGCAGACGACAGCCAGATTACGGCCGGTGACGTGGTTATGCTGGATACAGGCGTGCTGCTGGACGGTTACTTTAGCGATTTCGACCGGAATTTCTCCTTCGGCAAAGCGCCGCGGAGGGAGGTACAGGACGCCTTCGCCACGCTTGTCGATGCCGTAGACGCGGGCTTTGCTGCTGCCAAGCCCGGCGCACGGGCCTCAGACTTGTTTGCTGCTATGGATCAGGTCGTGACCGGTGGCAAGAACAGCGCGGATTCAGGCCGTTTTGGTCATGGGCTGGGGCTGCAACTGACTGAGTGGCCTTCGCTGATCCCTGATGAGCACACGGTTCTGGTCGAAGGCATGGTGCTGACGCTGGAGCCAAGCATCGTGACCACAGCCGACGGGCAGTTGCTGGTTCACGAAGAAAACATTGTCATCACTCAAGCCGGGGCTGAGTTCCTGTCACCGCGCGCGCCTCGGGACTTCAAGGTCTTTTAGCTAGGTTTTCGCCAGATCGAGATGTGGCTTTTGCTGGTGCTTGAAAATGGTGCCTTGCTCCAATCTGCCCAGCGCGTCTCGAACTCAAGTCCTGCAATCTGCGCCATGAGGTCCAGCTCAGCGGGCCAGGCGTAGCGGAACGGAATGGTGAGTCGCTCCGCATTACCGTCCGCATCAAACCGAATGTGGGTGGAGGTGTATTGCTGGGTAACGGTGTCAAATCGATCAACGCCCCAGTGATCATCTTCGCCCGAAAAGGCCAGCAAGCTCTCGCCATGCGGCAAGCGTTGAAGCGGGGGGACAAGGGTTTCAACCAGAAAACGCCCACCGGGTTTCAAGTGCCGTGCGGCATTACGGAAACAGGCTGTTTGCTGCGCTTGCGTGGTCAGATTGTCGATGCTGTTGTAGACCAGAAAAACCAGCGAAAACTGGTCATTCACGGCTGCGGATGCCATGTCGCCCATGGTGATGGTCATCCCTTTACCACCCTCTTTCTTCCGCAACTGCTGGATCATGGACCAGGAATAGTCGATCCCGGCAACTTCGATCCCACGCGCAGCGAGCGGCAGGGCAACACGGCCCGTGCCAATGGCGAATTCGAGCGCCGTTCGGTCTGTGGCCAGCTCGTCCAGTCGTTCCAGCATGAGCGGAAGATCAGCCGAAGCGGCTTCACCATGAAGCTTATCGTAGGTCGCGGCGACGGCTTCGTCGAAGTACCCGTCGTCGTTCACGCTGTGACTCCTGTCGTTTGAAGGGTTCGGATGGCATGCAGGTAGATTTCAACCGCTTGCTCGATCTGTTCGACCTCGACCCATTCATTCAGCGAGTGGCATTGCGCCAAAGCACCGGGACCACAAATAACGGCTTCACAGCGGAAATTCGGCGCGTCGGTTGAGCCGCTGAAGGAGCGGATTTCAGCGCTCGTGCCCAGTACTGCAGCCGTCGCGCTTTCGAGCGCTTGAACGGTTGGTGCGCTATTGGGCGTGCCCAGTGCAGGAACATCGAGGTCTGCGGTGATGAACTCGTAATCCATGTCAGGAATGCCCGCAGCAACTCCAGCGACCACGGCTCGGATTTCCGCCATCACTGCATCATGGTCCTCACCGGG
>JBMTIF010000113.1:0-7004 GCA_049437045.1 Alphaproteobacteria bacterium
GGACGACTTCATTGGCAAATCCGCGTTGGAATCCATGAAGGGCAAAACCCAGCGGAAGAAAGTCACGTTTGAATGGAACGCCGACGATGTGATGGACGTCATCTCCAGCGCATTTGTTCCGGGCGCAACGCCCAAGAAGTGGATCGACTTCCCGCAACCAAACTATGCATCCAGTAGCGCTGACATGATCATGGACGGCGATCGCATGGTCGGCATGAGTATGTTCAACGGGTACAGCTACAACGAGCGCTGCTTGCTGTCGCTTGGCGTTGTGAACGATGACGTTCAGGTCGGCGACGAACTGGTCCTCAAGTGGGGCGAGCCGGAAAGCACGCAGAAGACATCCACCGAGACACACGAACAAGCAGATATCCGGGTTCGGGTATCGGCTACGCCTTATGCTCGCGAGGCACGGGAAAACTATTCCGTGAGCTGGCGGCAGAAAGGCTCTTAGGGGCGCTGACGCAGAAGGCCCCTCTCATCCTTCTGCGTCATGCCTCTCGATCACGTTCATCCAAGGAGGAAGTAGGGTGAAACATATCAAGTTAATTGCAACCGGCTTGGTTGCACTGAGCGTGTCTGGATTGGCATCCGCACAGGAGCTGAAATTTGCTTCTTTCGTGCCACCTTTTCACACGGTTAATGCGTCCCTGATTGACAAAATGGCCGCAGAAATCGCTGACGCAACCGGCGGTGAGCTGACTGTCCGGAACTATCCGGGTGGTGAACTCGGTGCTGGCCCGGTTGAACAGTACGTTCGCGTGGTTCAGGGTGCTGCCGACATGTCGTGGGGCCTGCCTGGCTATACCTCTTCGCAGTTCAAGAAGACCATGATTGTCGAGCTTCCAGGCGCAATTGGCGTGGATGCTCCGGGCTATGCGGCGCTGTGGAACGCATACGATGAGCACCTCGCCGGGGAATTCCCAGCGACCAAGGCGCTCGCGCTTTGGACCTCTGAGCCTGCAGTCTTCATCATGAAGGAAAAAGTCATCCGTACGCCTGAAGACCTCAAAGGCCTGAAGATCCGCGTTGCTGGTGCTACTGCTGGTGAAGTGGCGACGGCTATGGGTGCTACCCCGGTACAGATGCCAATTAGTCAGGTTTACAACTCACTGCAGACGGGCCTGATTGACGGTGTAATCACCGGTGCATCCACGCTGTCCGACTTCAAACTCGATGAAGTTGCCGCCAGCGTAACCGTCGGTGCGCCTCTGGGTCGTTTGAGCTTCTACGCTGTCATGAGTCAGGCTGTTTATGACGGTCTTTCTGCCGACAAGCAGGCAGCTATTGACGCAGCAAGCGGCATGGCACTGTCCGAAAGCGCTGAAGTTGCCTGGAACGCCACTGCTGATGCAGCCTTGGCAGCTGCAAAGGCATCGGGCGAAAACACCATCGTTGAGCTGTCTGCTGACGAGGCCGCGGCTTTTGCGGCTGCACTGGTTGGCGTGACCGATGCTTACGTGGCGGTTGTTGGCGGTGCTGCTACTCTCGCTTCCATGCGTGGCGAATAAGCCATCATGAAAATGCTTCGTTGGGTCGTAGACCGGCTGGTGTGGTTTAGCGCTGGCATTGCCGCTCTAGCACTCCTATTCGAAGTCATCGTCATCTTGATTGACGTTGTGGGGCGCGCCTTCGGGCGCCCCCTTTTTGGTTCTCTGGACATGATTACCATGGCCATGGTGATCTTGGTTTTCGGCGCGATGGCCTTGTGCGATCGCCGGGGAGGGCATGTGGCAGTCGATCTGCTGCAGTCTTTTTTCCCAGACCGACTGAACCGCTACATTGACGCTCTCTCAGCACTGTTGGGAGCGATCATTTTTGTTACCTTGGCTTGGGCTGTATACGACAGCTCAAAAATCTCTCTCATGCTCAATCTCTCCACCAATTTGCTGGAGCTACCCAAAGCATGGTTCCAATACGCTCTTATCTCTTTCGCAAGTGCAACAGCCTTGAGCATGGCGCTCCGCGCTGTTGAGCTGGCCTTTTTCAAGATCGAGGTTCGCGAGACGGAAAGCGAAGGATCAGCGACATGAGTGACTATCAAATTGGCCTGCTTGGTATCTTTGTCCTGCTGGTGCTTCTGCTCCTGAGAATTCCTGTGGCTTTTGCCATGTTCATTGTGGGGTTTGCGGGCATTGTAATCCTCAGTGGCACTCCCGCAGCGATGAGCCTGCTGGCCTCAGAATCCTTCACTCTCGCCTCTTCCCCGGAACTGGTTGTCATTCCCCTGTTTATTCTCATGGGAAACATTGCCAGCGCTACGGGACTGAGCCGTCAGCTCTACAATGCGGCTTATGCCATGGTCGGCAGCCTGCGTGGTGGGCTTGCATCGGCGACCATTGTTGGTTGCGGTGGCTTTGCGGCCTTGTCCGGGTCATCAGTTGCTTCGGCACTGACGATGGGAAAGGTTGCACTCAGTGAGATGGATCAGTTCAACTATGATCCCAAGCTGTCTACCGGTGCAGTTGCAGCAGGCGGCACTTTGGGGATTTTGATCCCGCCCTCCACCGGTTTTGTGGTCTACGCCATTCTAACCGAGCAATCGATTGGACGACTGTTCCTGGGCGGGATCCTGCCGGGTTTGCTCCTCCTGCTGCTCTTCATCATCACTATCTCGCTGGTGTGCTGGCGCAATCCAGCACTCGGCCCTGCTGGTCCTCAAAGCTCAATGTCGCAGCGGATGATAGCCTTGCTTGGCGCCTTACCAGTGGTCGGTATTGTCCTGCTGACCATCGGTGGGATCTACATCGGCCTGTTTTCGCCCGTTGAAGCCTCAGCGGTCGGAGCGGGTAGTGTGATTGCTTATGGTCTGGTTGTACGCAAGCTTTCGTTCTCAATTTTGTGGAAAGCTGCGACGGATGCCGTTAGTACGACTGCGACCGTGCTCCTTATCCTGATTGCAGCGCACATGATCAGCCCCTTTATGGCGCTGAGCCATATTCCAGATGCCATTGGCGACTTTGTCCTTGGGTTTGGATTACCCGTTGCGGGGGTACTGTTGCTCATGCTGCTGATCTATCTGGTCCTGGGTTGTTTCCTTGAGGGCTTCGCAATGTTGGTTCTCACACTGCCGATTTTCTTTCCAATCGTGCTGGAACTGGGCATTGACCCGATTTGGTTCGGGGTACTGGTGGTTTTGACCCTCGAGATGGGCCTGATTTCGCCCCCGGTCGGCCTCAACGTATTCATCGTGAAGTCGGTCGCGCCAAGGGTGCCCATCGGTCAGATATTCCAAGGCGTGCTGCCATTTTGGGTGGCGATGATTGTCTGTCTGTTGATCCTTGTGGCCTTCCCTCAGATCGTGCTGATCCTGCCCAACACCATGTTTGGTTAAGGATACATCGCTGATTTCGGAGGCCGAGAATGTTCGGCCTCTGCCCACTTGCATACAACATAGTGATTTTTTCGTTTAATTAGTGATTTAGCGCCGTTTATTCGGCAATTTTCGTATACAAAACCTATTATTTCACACTACATTAATCACAATCAGCTACGTTGATATGGAAAACGAGTTCATGACAACTTGGCTGTGAGAAAAGTCGGGATATCTCCTGTTGTCCCGGCTGACTTATAGGGAGGAATGTAAGTTGAAATTCAGTTCTATTTTGGTTGCAGCAGCAACCTCTGTGGTGATGGCTGGATCAGCAGTCGCGCAGGATACGCTCACTTTCGGCGCCGTTGCACCTAAGACCGGTGGTCTGGCTGGCGGTGCTGCCGTAACGTTCTGGCCGAACGTTCAGCTTTGGGCACACGACGTAAACGCTCGCGGCGGTTTGAAGGTAGGGGACAAGTCCTACACCGTCGAAATCATTGAATATGATGACCAAACCAACCCCGGCGAAACCATCAAGGCGGTACAGCGTCTTGCAACCAGAGATCAGGCCGACTTCATTCTAGCGCCGTACGGCACTGGACTGAACATTGCGTCCGCGCCGATCTTTGATCGCTACGGCTACCCAATGGTAACCCACACTGCAATTAGTGATCAGGTCGAGGAGCTGTCTCAAAAGTTCCCGAACATGTACTTCACACTCGGCGGCGCTTCTGGTCTTGCTGGTGGTGTTGTTGATGTCCTCAGCGCCATGCGCGAAGCAGGTCACATTGGCGACCGCGTAGCGATGGTGAACGTAGCTGATGCTTTCGGGATCGAGCTTGCTGAAGTTGCATTGCCACAGATGGAAGCTGCGGGCTTTGAGATTGTGTACAGCACGTCTTACCCACTGGGCACCAGCGATCTTTCACCGGTTGTGAAGGGCGCTAAGGCTGCTAATCCAGATGCATTTGTTGCTTGGTCTTACCCACCAGATACCTTCGGTCTGACCGCTCAGGCAAAGATCGAAGAGCTGGACGTGAAGGCGTTCTACACCGCTGTAGCAACCGCGTTCCCGGCATATATTGGCGCCAACGGTGATTCCGCTGAAGGTGTTCTGGGTGCAGGTGGCGTTTATGCGGACGGTGCTGCCTTCCAAGACTATGCAGCGCGCCACGAAGAAGTAACGGGCGCCAAGCCTGACTACTGGGCTTCTGGCATGGTTTACTCATCATTCCAGGTGCTGGAGCAAGCGATCGAAGCAACCGGTTCAACCGATAAAGCGGTTGTGTCCGAATACATTGCATCCAACAGCTTCGACACTGTGATGGGTACGATTTCTTGGGATGAGTACAACAACAACTCTTCCTACTGGACCGTGGGTCAGTGGCAAGGTGGCGTCTTTAAGGGCGTGGCTTCCACTGGTCGTGACGGTGCGGTTGCCGCTCAGCCAAAAATGGGTTGGTAATCGTCCTCTCCTACGTCTCGAACAGCGCCCTCTGAAACGGGGGCGCTGTTTCCTTCTTCGTCATTTTTAGCGCTGGTGCGCAATGGAAATTATCATCACGGGTCTGGTCCTGGGCGGAACCTATGCATTGGTCGCGCTAGGGCTGAATATCCAATACGGCATCAGCCGGATCATGAACCTCGCCAATGGCGAACTTCTTGTTGCCGGAGGGCTTGCTGCTTTTTGGTTTTGGACAGCAGGAAAGGTAAGCCCGCTTCTTGCGCTCATCATCGTCGCACCTGCGAGCTTCGTGCTCAATTACCTGATTTATGTCATTATGCTCAGACCTTTGGTGAAGCGAGCAAAGAGCCAAGGGGAGTTGGAAGTAAACTCTATCCTCGCGACCTTTGGACTGGCTTTCATCGGTGTGGGTCTGATGCTGCTGTTGGTTGGCGGCCAGTATTTTAGCTATAATTATCTGTCTCAACCCATTGAAATCCTTGGCTCAAACTACAGCCTGAACCGCGTTGTTGCGCTGATTGCCGCTTCGAGCATGTGCGCGGCTGTCTATCTTTGGCTGCACAATACGCGGATGGGCATGTCGATACGCGCACTTGCTGTTGCGCCTGACTCAGCGCTGCTGGTTGGCGTTAACGTCGAGCGATTGTCGGCGCTGGCTTTTGCGATTGGTGGCGCGATCACGGCCATTGGTGGCGCGCTCATTTCCACATTTCTGACGTTAGATCCTTCGTCCGGTGTGCTGTTCACGCTCAAGGCATTGGTCATCGTCATCATGGGCGGGGTTGGCGATATTCGCGGGACCATCATTACGGCTGTTCTTCTAGGCCTGCTTGAAACCTTCGTTGCGACTGTAATCGACCCCGGCCTGACACTGGCCGCAACCTATCTGGTCTTCGTTCTTGTCTTGCTGTTCCGGCCTCAGGGCTTCTTCGGAAAGCCAACATCATGATCAGCAGCAACGAAATAAGAAGCATTCTGGTCTTTCTTGTTCTGCTGCTGATCGCAGCGGCACTGCCTTACTGGGGACAGGATTATTGGCTGGAGATCGGCATTAGCGTCGCCATGTACACGGCGATTGTAACAAGCTGGACAATCTTTTCCGGCCCAACGCATTACATTTCGCTGTCTACCGCCGCATTCTTTGGCGTCGGGGTCTATACCATCGCCATTGGGCAAGCCTATTTGCCCTACCTTGCGCTGCTTCCCATCGCGCTGGTTCTGGGCGCAGTTCTCGCGCTGCTGGTGGGGCTGACAACGCTTCGGCTTAGCGGTGTCTATTTTGTTATTTTCACCCTCGGTCTGGCCGAGTTAATCCGGCAGGTCGTAACCTGGTCGCAGAACTGGTCTGGTCAGAAAGGTGTTCTGGTGGATACCTATCTGCAGAGTGAAATCATGTTCTGGCAGTTTGTAGCGCTCTGTGTGGCTGTGTTCCTGATTGGGTGGCTCATCAATCGCTCCAAGATCGGTTTTGCCCTGAAAGTGATCGGCAACGATGAACAGGTTGCAGTCCATTCGGGCATCCATTCATCGAGATTGAAAGTCCTGCTGTTCATGGTGCCTGGCGGCATTGCCGCAATGGCAGGCGCGATGCAAGCCCCACAAGCCGGATACATCGAACCCCTGACAGCCTTTAACCCGCAACTCAGCTTTATCGTTGTGATCATGGCTCTGCTGGGCGGAACGGGGCGTCTTTGGGGCGGTCTGATCGGGGTGATCGTGCTGGAGGCTGTCCGCTTCGCCTTGCCCACGCAAACGACGCTGGTATTGGGAATCTTCTTCCTGATCATCGTCTACTTCATCCCGCATGGATTGGTCGGAGTTATCCTCGACCTGCGCCATCGCTGGGATCGGATGCGGGGGTAGTCATGGCAGGAACAATTCTCACCCTCAACCACGTCACCAAGCGGTTTGGCGGTCTTGTTGCCGTCGATGGGATGACCTTCAACGTCCAACGAGGAACCATCCAGGGCCTGATTGGCCCCAATGGCTCAGGGAAGTCGACGACCCTCAACCTGATGTCCGGTGCACTGCGGCTGAGCGAAGGTGAAATCATTCTGGGCAATCAAAAGATTTCAGGCCGCTCTGCGCATTCGATTGCAAAACTGGGCATCGCCCGAACCTTTCAACTGGTTCGCCTGCTGCCGTCACTCACAGTAGCAGAAAATATACGGGTCGGTGGTCTGTACGGCCATGTTCGACATAGCGGCAAGGACGCTGATCGGGCGG
>JBMTIF010000114.1:0-7001 GCA_049437045.1 Alphaproteobacteria bacterium
GGGGGCACCAGTTCCAGACCTGCAATTTTTCGTTTTTAAGTGAACCTTGGCTCATCCCAGTTTGCGTTTGAGGTTGCGTCTGTGAGCCTCGACGGTTCGAATGGATATGTTGAGCCGGTGCGCAATTTCCTTGGAGCGCAAACCTTCATCTATCATTCGCAGCACCTCTTTTTCCCGAATGGTCAGTGAGCGCAGCCTGTCATCTTCGAAATCTCGTTCGCCGAACAGTTTTTGCTTAACAATGTCGGCGAAGTAAGAGCCGCCCATCGCAACCACTTGAACGGCCTTTTGCATTTCTTCGAAATCCGCGGATTTCAGCAAATAACCATCGGCCCCGGCAGCGGCGACGGTGCGGATATAGTCTTGGCTGTCATGGGTCGATAGCACGAGAATTTTCTGTTCAGGATTGGTTGCTTTGATTTTTTGAGTGGCCTCGACCCCGTTGAGAACAGGCATGGAAATATCCATGAGAATGAGATCAAAATCGACCGATTGGGCCAGGTTGACCGCCTGCTGCCCGTCTGAGGCCTCAGCGACGATATTGACGTCCATTTTCTTCAACCGCATTTGCAGCGCTTCGCGGACCAGTTCATGATCATCGGCAATGATGGCATTTATTGTCATGGCGTTACTTGCTCACGAGACAGGGGCATGACGCCTTGAACGATAGTTCCACCCTCGCTTGATGAAGACCGCATCCGCAACTGTCCGCCCTGCGAAGCGAGCCGTTAGCGCATGTTTGCGATTCCCAATCCAGCGTGTCCGCGGGAACTAAGACCCTTGCCATCGTCTTCAATCGTCAGGTGCACGGAATTGCCCTTTATCTTCAACGTGATCCACACGCGCTCAGCCTCGGCGTGCTTGGATATGTTGGTCAACGCCTCCTGCGCAACTCGGAACAGAGCGGATTTTCCAGCTTCGGTTAGTTTATCCCCCAAAGATTGGATGTCGGGGTACATTTTCAGCCGGGATTGCACTTCGTAGTCTTCCACCAATGAAAGCAAAGCCTGCTGCAGGCCAAGCTGGTCCAGAGCAGGTGGCCGCAGATTTCGGGCAATGGAGCTCAGCTCAGTCAATGCCCGATCCAAGGTGCCGCGTGACCGTCCCAGGGTTGCTTTCTGATCCACCTGCGTGGCGTCCAGATCGGCTTCTACTGCTTCCAAGGAATAGCGCGTCAAGACCAGCAGCTGCGAAATTCCATCGTGCAGGTCACGGGAAATCCGTTGGGACTGCTCTTCTTGAATTTCCACGATACGGCGGTTGAGTGCTTTTAATTTTGCATCGGCTGTTCTCTGCAAGTTGTGCTGGAACGCATAAACCACAATGGCGGCCAGCAGAACGGCCATGAGGCCAAAGCCCATAACCCACAGGAAAGACCGTTGGACGGATCGGCCAATTGTCGCATTCACCAGATCGACTTCGCTGCGGATGTCATCAAGATACAAACCAGTTCCCAGCATCCATCCCCAACTATCAATCCCGGTGGCAAAGCCAACTTTGGGCTCTTCGGAGCCGGTCGAAGGTTTGTTCCATATATAGGAGTGAAAGCCACCACCGGCCCGAGCCTGCTCGATGAGCCCCTGGATCACGTAATTACCGTTCGGATCCTGCATATCCCAAAGGTTCTGGCCCACTAAGTTTGTCAGGCGGGGGTGCACCAGATTGTTGCCATCGTAGTCGTAGACATAGAAATAACCGTCTTCGCCGAAGGTCATGGCGTGCAGAACCGCCTTTGCCTGACGCTGGTTCTCATTCACGTCGCCTCCCTGCTCGACGAGGGGACGAATGGCCGTTTGTGCCAGTTCAGCGTAGTTGGTCAGAACCTCGCGCTTGTCCGACACCAGCCTTTCTTCAATCAAAAGCCCCAGTTCAGTCGACAGTGTGCCCGTTTGTCGCGTGACAACGCCAATCATCGCCGCGGCAAACAGCAAGATTGGAATAACCGAGATCAATAAAAGGTTTAATCTTAGTCCCATAGCCGCATTTATACCCTTCAATTGCCGCATTGGGCATTAGCACTCGGGAGAAAAAGCTACGTACGTAGTTTTTTGCTGGTCTCACCAATTGTCGAGCATGGGTGATCGTTCTAATTTCACGCAATAGCGCTCTGAAACAAGCCTCTTGTTCGGAGCGATAAAACTATTGGTCTGTTTTGCATACCAATTTACATCCCTAGCCGTTTGTGGTTTAGGGGGTCTTAGGTGTCCTCTGGGAGGGGGACATCGGATAAACGTCCGTTTCGGGAGGATTTACTATGAAACGTCGTGAGTTTCTCAAAGGCGCAGGCGTCGCCGGTGTTGCTGCTGGTGCAGCTGCCGCGACTGGCCTCGCTACCCCGGCGCTGTCTCAGGGCCGTGAAAAAGTAACCATGGTGACCACCTGGGGCCGCGGTTCCTTTGGTGTACACGATGCTGCACAGCGCGTTGCTGACAATGTTGCAGCAATTACTGGTGGTACGCTGGAAATTGACCTGAAGGCTAACGGCGAACTGGTTTCCGGTACGCAGGCTGCTTTCGATGCTGTGACCTCTGGTACTGCTGATGCATTCCACGCTGCTGCTTACTACTACATTGGTCAGCACCCAGCATTCGCGTTCTTTACCGCTGTTCCATTCGGTATGACCGCTCAGGAAATCAACAACTGGATGTACCACATGGGTGGTCGCGAGTTGTACGATGAGATCGGTGAAGAATTTGGTCTGAAGGGCTTCTTGGCAGGTAACACTGGCACGCAGGCTGGCGGTTGGTTCCGCAAGGAAATCAACTCCGCTTCTGACTTCGAAGGCCTGAAGTACCGTATGCCAGGTCTGGGTGGTAAGGTGATTTCCAAGCTTGGTGCATCTTCGATCACCATGGCTGGTGGCGAAATCTTCCAGGCACTGCAGTCCGGTTCCATCGACGGTGCAGAGTGGATTGGCCCAGCATCCGACGAGTCCTTGGGTCTCCAGGAAGCAACCAACATCTACTACACCGCTGGTTTCCACGAGCCAGGTGCTGCTCTTTCCTTCGCTATGAACCTTGATCGTTGGGACTCTCTGTCCGAAACGAACCAGGCTGCGATCGAAGTTGCTTGTGCTGAAGCTAACCTGTGGTCCCACGCTCAGTACCTCGCCAACAACGGTGCGGCTCTGGAGCGTCTGATCGCTGGTGGTACCCGTGCGCTTGAGTTCCCAGATGATGTTTGGGATGCGTTCGGTGCAGCGGCTCAGGAAGTATTCGACGAAAACATGGACGACGATCTGTTCAAGCGTTGCTACGACAGCTTCCGTGCTTCCATGTCCGCGTCTTCCGGCTGGATTTCCCGCTCTGCTGGTCAGTACACCGCACAGCGTGACCGCGTTCTGGGCGGCTAAGCCACCGACTGAACGTCAAAGCATAGAGGTCGCCGCAAGGCGGCCTCTTTCGCGCTTAAGACAAGATCCACTGCATGTTCTTGGTTTCTTGGTGCCCTCATGAGACCGTGCTGCCGAACCCCACAGTCGGACATCACGCCCTGGCCCCGAGAAAGACCCAACTGAAAGTAATCAGTTAACGCCAATAGAGCGGATTTGTGGGTTTTCCTGATGCGCGACCCAAGCCAACGCTTCGTCGCTAAAAAGGTACTGCCACTATGGCTGTTCTCACTGGAATTTGGTCGTTACTGACCGCAATAGCTCTGGGCCTCGTCAATCTTGTTCTGGCGCCTTACAAGGCCGCCACTTGGTTCTACGGCATCATGACGGCGGAAAGCCGTGCTGCTTCGGCCCAGCCAGAATTGGAAGCGCTGACCGCAAAATTGGCGGCAAGCGGTGAGCTTTCAGCCTTTGACGCTGCGCTGAATCAGCAACCCGACCTGCTCGCCTCAGCGCAGGCGGCCATTGACGACGGCACCATCGTTGGCAATTCAACAGAATTTCTTGAGTACGCGCGCCTGAAGTCCATCGCTGTGGAGTTTCCAGCTGATGAATACATCGTAAACGCGCTGATGTTCGGCAAATCTGCCGAGTTCTTCTTCATGTTTTTCGCGCTGGTTCTCGCGCTTCTGGTCGCTGGCCTGATTTACCGGCCCATCCTGCGCCGCGTTGCCAGCGGGATCGACTCGTTCAACGGGACCATCGGCAAGCTGGCAGCTTGGTTTGTGCTGCTCATGGCGTTCCAGCAGATCATGATCATCTTTTTGCAGCAGGTCTTCCGCGCCAACGGCCTTCCGATTGCGTTTTTCGGTTTGCAGATCGTTCCCGGTGACGACGTTGTAACCATGCCGTGGTTCGCAACGGAGCTGATGTTCTACAACGCCATCGTTATCGCCTTTGCCTGTGCTTATACCTTTATGGATGAAGGTCACGTGCGGGTTGACCTGATTTACGGTGCCATGAGCCGGCGTGTTAAGCACTGGATTGACGTCGTTGGGACGCTCATCTTCCTGTTCCCGTCCATGATTGGCCTGTGGTGGGTTTCCTGGCATCTGGCCATGAACAAGGTTTTCCAGATTACGTCCTTCAACCCGTTGACCGAGGTCATCCTGACACGAAACTTTGATGGACGGATCCCCGGTGCGTCGAGCTTCAAGCAGATCAACTGGAACACGTCCACGGGTGAAAACTTCAGCCACGTTCCGCTCTACTATCTGCTCATTCTGGTTCTGGCAGCTCTCATGCTGATCCAAGCGGTCGGGTTCTTGTTTTCCAGCCTCGATAAGGGGCTGACCTCAGACGCTGAACACGATCGGCAAATGCGTGATGCAGCGGCCAACAGTGACCATGCCAGCGCAGAAGAGCTGACCGCACAGGCCATAAATGATGCTTCTGAAGCAGCTACGGATGCTTCAACCAGTTCAACCAACGCCAGCCGCCCGACCTTGGGTTCGGCTTAGTCCGGCAGTTAAGTTAAGAGAAGACCAGACACATGCTCTTTGGATTAGACGGCGTCGAACTCAGCCTGATCATTGTTTTCGGAACACTGTTCATGGCGATTCTTTCTGGCTACCCGGTTGCCTTTGCGCTTTCCGGCTCGGCCATCATCAGCTTTGTGCTCATCGCAATTGGCTCCGAAATGGGTTGGTTGCTGGTCGAATATGAAGGCGAACTCAAACCGCTCCTTGCGGCCTATCATCAGATATTTGACGGACCTGCCTGGATAAAAGGGCTCGATACGCTCGCCCAATGGAGCAACAACAACTATTCCCGTGCTTTTGGTGAGAACCAGAATGACACCCTTTTGGCTGTGCCGCTGTTCGTCCTCATGGGCATCGCGCTGGAGCGCTCGAAGATTGCTGAGGAACTGCTGACGTCCATGGGTCGCTTGTTTGGCGGCATGCCGGGTGGCTTGGCCGTATCGGTGGTTCTCGTCGGTGCGCTGCTGGCTGCTTCGACCGGCATTGTGGGTGCAACGGTTGTGACCATGGGGCTGATCTCTCTGCCAACCATGCTCCGCGCTGGATATTCCAAGGAGCTGTCTACTGGCGTGATTGCTACGTCCGGTACGCTTGGTCAGATCATTCCACCTTCGATCGTGCTTGTCCTGCTTGGCTCGATGGTAGGGGACATCTATTCGTCAGCGCAGAAGAACCGCTCGCAAGATCTGGGTATCCCTTTGCCTGAGTTGCTGGGTGACGATATTGCGATTTCGACCGGTACGCTTTTCAAGGCGGCATTCATCCCGGGTATCGTTCTGGCTTTGCTGTACGCTGCTTATGCGCTGGGCTACGCGCTGCTCCGGCCTAAGGCTGCGCCACCCATCCAACAAAAGGCAGACGCGAACGCCTACAACCTCATGGCGGACTACGGTGGTTCCTCTGGGCGTGCGGCTGGCGCTATTGCTCTTCCATCTCTGGCCTTTATCGCGGTTTGGGTCGTGGCGGCGTTTGTCGGCTTTGTTGGCTCACAAAAGCCGCCTCAGGACGCGCTGGAATTTGCAAACACCCAGGCACTTCTCGAAGAGATCGAGCGCGCTCGGCCTTCAGGTATTGATGCCGGTGAGCTTGCCGATTTGCAGGAATTCACCGCTCTGATGTCACGCGGCAAAGCGGTCCCGGATGACCTGCAACAGCGGGTTGATGGCTTGCTCGATGGCATTGACGGTACGGTTATTCTGACAACGTTGCGTGAAACGGAATTCACAGAACGCAAATCAACCCTGTTGCGGGGTGTCGACCGGTTTGCACGCTCTGTAGATGCCATGCTGGGTTCCGAAGCGGCCAAGCCTTACTTCGCGGTCTTCGAACGCGCGCAGGTGGCCAGTTCATTGGATGAGTTGACCGCTGCGGTAAAGGGTGCTCCTCGCGGGCAGGCTGTGCAGCGGTTGGTCTCGCGCGCGGACAAGGAATTCGATTTCGCGCCTTACCAACTGGCAGCGGAGGACTATGCTGATACGGTATCCAAGGCCCGTCGAAAGTCGGTAATCCGGAAGTTCAAGGATGATCCAGAGGGAGCGCAGGTTGAACTGCAAATGCGCGCTGAATTGCTCAGCGAAAAGATTGCAAGCTTGCTTGTGCTTTACGAGCCATTCTTCGAGCCTGAGGTGAATGCGGCCTTTAGCGAAAACCTTGCTGTTATTCAGTCGGCTGCGGATCTCGAAACCCAATTGAACGCTATCCGTGAACTGCCGGCATCAGGGGATCTGGACCGTGCAGTGTCCACCGTGGACGGGCTTCTGAAGCGTGAGTCCTACCTCGCTTCGTCATTCTCTTACGACCGTGCAATCCGTCAGGTTGCTGATGGTCAGGTGCCTTTTGGTGTGTCCGAGCCGGTATCTTCCGAAGCGGCTAACCTGCTTCGTAAAGCATTCCCGGACATGGGCAACGGTGACGCGCCCAAGCAGCTCTCGGCTTACTTCCGCGACAGCCTGACGACCTATCGGGTGCCTGCGATTTCCATGGGTGTTGCGGCGTTCTTGACGATCGCTGCTGTGTCTTTGGCGCTGGCTGCTGCCTTGCGTCGCCGAGAGTCTCAAATACCCATTTGGATTGGCGCCATTGGTGTGATGACCTTTGCTGCGGCAGCCATTTGGGTCATTGATGCTGAA
>JBMTIF010000115.1:0-6984 GCA_049437045.1 Alphaproteobacteria bacterium
CGCTCGGTAATGATCAGTTCGCCATCCTCATTAATCTCGAAAATATTGGTTATTTCCGACCCCAGATGCTGGGAGTCAATCCGGTACTGCAACTCGTCATTCTCAGGGTCCAGTGCGCTCAGCTTGCCCACCGCTGTGTCTGCCTCAATAAGATCGAAGCTACCGCTGGAATTGCTGAACTGGGAGAAGGTCAGAGCCGTTGGACCCTCGTTCTCAGGGTCAGTATTGGTGATTTCGAATTCAGGATCGGTGCCATCATCGAACTCTTTGCCATCGGTACCATCACCGATGCCGCCATCGATGCCATCCCCGGTTCCATCACCCTCTCCATCGCCTGATCCGTCTGAGCCGTCGGCGCCATCAGCACCATCTGCACCATCGGAGCCATCAGCGCCGTCACTGCCATCGGCATTGTCGTCATCGCTGTCGTTGGCAAATGGGTTCGACAGGTTACCCGTCGCTGCTGCGGCCCCAAGACCAAGCGCGCCAATGCCCAGGACACCCGCAGCAACAGGGAGACCCCAGCCGCCACCGACACCGTAAATGCGGGACAGAACCGAAGTCGTCTGAGTGACAGAGCCCAGTTCGCCGGCAATGTTGGACGCAAGCCATACATCGCCACCGTTAAAGGCATAATCGCCAGCGGCTGCGGTCAGTAGCTCGCCACTCTTAAGCGTCAACGACAGGCTGCCATCGTTGAGTTTCTCAGTGCTGGCAACAGCCGACTGCACATTACGGAAATTCTTGGTTTCAACGCTGGTCGCGACATCACCAATTTGTACCTGCTGCATGGGATCGAGCAAGGTAACCTGAGTTGTCTGCGTCTGCTGCGTCGGGAAGTAAGTCGGCGTTGTCGACGCGGTCTGGCCCGACGCCCAACGCTGCACTTCCGAAATAGGGGTGATTGGCTCCAGCTCGCCAATAAAGTTGACGACACCGGGCTCAGCACTGCCGCGCGTGGTTGGCAGCGTCTCAAGATTGCTAAAGCTGCTGCTGGAGAAGCTGCTGCTTGTCATCCCTTCGCCGCTGCCTGGGTGTACATGCGGAACAGCCGTGCCATTACCGTCTGTAAACAGTGGGCCTGTGGTCGTCGTGCCGTCCTGATTTAGGGTAACTGTATGGCTGAGTGCTTCACTACCAAGGAGCGCACCGCCTGCCACAGCCGAATAAAGTCCTGCTTTCAACAGAGAGCGCTTTTTGGGCGTGAATGCTCTTTTAGAATTTAAAATAGAATGCATATTCTCGTTTCCAAATCGGTCTACAGTTCTGCCTGAAATCCACCCCGGAAAATTGAGGTTTCATGGTCACCAGACGTCCCTGTATGGGTATGAAATAACTCGCCAGACGCAAAACACGCAGCGGAATTACCACCGTATGTACCTAAGCCTTTAAACTCATGCAAGAGAAATTTTAGATAACCTATTGTAAAACATGAGTTTTAGAATTTTGGACGCAATTTTATCAAAAGTGGGGGGCGTAGCGTGATTTTCAGTGAAAGAGAAAAACACTGGAAAACCGCGTTGAGCTTACCAAATGCACCGCTTGCCTTATTTCACGCTGCGCATTGTTGCCAATTTTGGCGCTATTGGGAGTCCGCAGGAACCCAGATGCGATCTTCACCCCGACCAATCCACCCACCTTCGCCCTGAGGCGTATAAACTTGAGTTTGGGTGATTCGGGCCGTCGTATAAGCTGATGTGGTGACGGGTGTCGTCTGTATAGTCTGGGTTGTGGTTGGCTGAAGAGTGGTGCTCGTACTGGTAGCCGTACTGCGATAAAGGCTCGCTGGTGCATCTTCGACCAATTCAAGGCCCACACTGCTAATCCGCTTGATGGCCATGCCCCGCTCAATGCGCTTATCGAAGCGCAAGGCAAAAGGCCCGTCGACCCCCGAAAATCCTTGTGGCCGTTCAAGCGCTGAAGTCGAGAAAGGTGCACCCGGTCCGCGTGCTGCGAGTTCCAAGGCCATGGCAACACCGTCGTAGGCGACGGTCGATAGTGGATGCGGATCGGTGCCAAATGTCGTTTTGAACGCTGTCTGGAAAGCCGCAAAACCGCGCTCAGCTGGAGACGCGTAAACCGCACCCAATAATGCTTGCTCGGAAATGAGCTGATTTGCTTGTTGGTCCCAGATGGGAACGCCCAGATAGCGGATGCGCTGGGGGTCGACGCCATAGAAATAGAGCAGGGATGCCATATCGCCCGCCTCAGCAGTATCCGGCAGATAGATCGCGTCAAATGTGTCCGCGCGCTGGCCAACAGCTTGAGCAACAGTGGTTCGACCTGGCCGATCGTTAGCATCCGCCGGGTAGCTTTCCGTTAGAACGATTTCCGCTCCGACAAACCGGGCCAACCCGTTCGCAGCGTCTGCCGCAGCCTGACCATAGGTGTCAGAAGGGGCGACAACGGCAATCCGGCGTTGTCCGCGACGCGCAGAGTATTCGAGCACACGCTTGGTCACGGCCTCAGGTGTGATTCCCATGACATAGGCATTGGGGGTTGCCCGCGTGATGTCATTGCTGAAGCTCACCACGTTGATGCGGTTGCGGGATGCGATCCGCGATACGAGTGAAATAGCGTCACCCCGCAGCGGGCCAAGAATCAGTTGCGCGCCATCTTGCATTGCTTCAGTCGCGGCAGCTTGCGCCCCTTGGTTGGTCGAGCGTGTATCGTAGATGCGGGTTTCGAAAGTGCCCGGAACACCTTTGTCCTTAATCGCCAGTTCAGCGCCGTTCTTCATCGACTCACCGATCTGCGCCAGCGATCCGCTCAGCGGTAGCAAAATCGCAATGACCGGGGTTGCAGCTGTTTGCAGCTGAGTAACGTCAACGGAGGCAGGGGCCTGCTCAGGGTTGATCATGTAGCCTTCTGGCGTAATGACGCGCAGACCATTGGGCGTCATGACCATGCGATAGGCTGGCTCGGTTTGCGTGGTCGTTGTGACCTGGCCATCCATGGTTGTGTAAGTGGTTTCCACACAGGCCGTCAGAGCTGCGCCCACACAAAGAGTGATCAGACCGTTGAAGATCGTTTTTGCGGTAGTGATCCAATTGCTCATGGAACCAAACCTCAATTCATACATTTTCTCGCACCCGCAGCGATTTTGCTCGCTGTCATTCATTTGTTTGCTCTGGAGCATTCCTCAAGCGCATGCGCCCTGTCCGCTCAAAGCCCGTGACACGCTCTTACGATACGCCCACATTTATACTGACACTACAGATAGGAAACTCGTAAGCGAAAGCACGACACGTTTATACGTTAATGTTATCGTACATTGAGGCTTTCCGACACCAATCAGGCATAAATATGCTGCAGGAGGGCGACTGAATGTCATCCATAAGGCCTTGGAGAGACATCGAACGGCGAAAGACTCGGCGAATCATGGTCGGCAACGTCCCCGTTGGCGGCGATTCTCCGATCACGGTGCAGTCGATGACGAATACGCCGACTCCGGATGTGCAGGCGACAATCAACCAAATTCGTGGATTGGAGGAGGCTGGCGCGGACATTGTTAGGGTCTCTTGCCCCGATGAAGCATCGACCCAAACCTTCGATCAGATCGTCAAATCGGTCTCGGTCCCGATCGTTGCCGACATTCATTTTCACTATAAGCGCGCGCTCGAAGCGGCTGACAAGGGCGCTGCATGCTTGCGGATCAATCCGGGAAATATAGGCAGTCGGGAGCGGGTGGGCGAAGTCGTCCGCGCGGCCAAGGCCAATGGCTGTTCCATCCGCATCGGGGTCAATGGCGGGTCACTGGAAAAACATCTGCTGGAAAAATACGGGGAACCCTGCCCGGAGGCACTGGTCGAAAGCGCACTTGATTCGATCAAAATGCTCGAAGACTGGGATTTTCACGACATCAAAATCTCGGTCAAAGCCAGCGATGTGTTCCTTGCTGTAGCAGCTTACGCGGGTCTGGCAGACGCCTGTGATTACCCCTTTCATCTGGGGATCACCGAGGCTGGTCCAACACGGCTCGGAACGGTGAAAAGCGCGGTTGGCCTTGGCAATCTGCTGTGGTCAGGCATCGGTGACACCATTCGCGTGAGCCTGTCAGCCGATCCGGTCGAGGAAATCCATGTTGGGTTTGATTTGCTCAAATCTCTAGGGTTGCGTCATCGCGGGGTTAATATCATCGCCTGTCCGTCGTGTTCGCGCCAAGGGTTTGACGTCATCAATGTGGTGCAGGAGATCGAGCGGCGTGTGTCTCACATCAGCACGCCCATGGATGTTTCGGTTCTGGGCTGTGTCGTCAATGGTCCTGGCGAAGCGGCACAGACGGTTTTGGGGTTAACCGGTGGTGGCAATGGCAGGCATAAGGTGTACATGGGTGGCAAGCCCGATCACAACGTGAGTGGTGAGGAAATGGTCGACCACTTCGTGAGCCTGATCGAACAGGAAGCTGAGAAAATCGAGGCACAGCTGGCGCAGTGAAATGGTATCCGTCTGTCCCGCTTGAGGAACTCAAGGGCTGGGACCGTAAATTCAACGACGTGGTTTTTGCCGTTGGGAACTTTGATGGGGTGCATCAAGGGCACCACGCTTTGCTGGAAGCTGCGCGGGCCAAAGCGGACGAGCTTGGGTGCCGGTCGGGCGTTCTCACGTTTGCGCCGCACCCTCGGCGCTACTTCGCCGGTCCCGACAAGCCGCCCTTCCTGCTGACGCGCGGGGTCGAACAGCGCGTTGAGCTTTTGACAGAAACGGGTCTTATCGACGTGATGGTTGAGTTGGCTTTCAATCAGGAACTCTCAAGCGTCGAAGCCGAAGATTTTGCCCATGATATTCTGGCGACCCATTTGGGCACGCGGCATGTTCTGGCTGGGCCTGACTTTCGGTTTGGTCACAAGCGAGGCGGGGACATGCTGCAGCTTGGGCGCTGGGGTCAGGATATGAGCTTTGGCGTTTCCGCCGTTCCCTTGCGCCATGACGAAAAAGAGGGTGGTGTCATTTCATCCTCGCGGGTTCGTCAGGCGCTGATGGATGCCGATATCACAACAGCCAATCGGCTGCTGGGACGCCAATGGAGTGCGGAGGGCGTCGTCGAGCGTGGCGATCAGATCGGGCGCACCTTGGGATTTCCAACCGCAAATCTGAGTTGGCCACGCCTGCAGCTTCGTCCGCATTTCGGCGTTTACGCGGGTTGGGCGGCGATTAATGGTGGCGAGCGTCTGCCGGCTGTTTCCTATCTGGGCACCCGGCCAACGGTAGACGGCGTGGAAGAGCGTTTTGAGGTGCATCTGCTGGACTGGTCCGGCGACATCTATGGTGAACACGTGCGGTTCTGGTTCGACAGCTTTATCCACCCGGATCTGGAATTCAAAGGTCTGGACGCATTGAAAGAGCAGATTGCCGAAGACTGCGATGAAGCCCGCCGCCGGCTGACGCAATAATTCTGCGTGTCAGCTGGTTAGCCGCGTTGCGCCTGTCACACTCGCCTTTAGCGTCGGGTACCTGTATTGCGTATCTTATGAATTCAACGTTGACCGAGTAGCTTTGACCCCATGAGCGACACTGAGAACGCCCGCGATCTTCGAGAGACAGTGACGACACCGGAAACGGCTTTTCCTATGCGCGGCAATTTGCCGACCCGCGAGCCGGAATGGCTGGCCAAATGGGAAGAAATGGGCCTGTTTGATCGGATCCGTGAGGAATCCGCTGGACGCCCAAAATTCGTCCTGCATGACGGCCCGCCCTATGCCAACGGCAACCTGCACATTGGTCACGCGCTCAACAAGATCCTCAAGGACGTCATCAACCGCAGCCACCAGATGCTGGGCAAGGACGCGCATTACGTTCCGGGCTGGGACTGTCACGGCCTGCCGATTGAGTGGAAGATCGAGGAACAATACCGCGAGCGGGGCCAAGACAAGGATGAAGTAGACGTCATCGAGTTCCGTCGCGAGTGCCGAGATTTCGCGCAGGGCTGGGTCGAAGAGCAAACCCGCCAGTTCAAGCGACTGGGCGTGTTGGGTAACTGGGAAAAGCCCTACCTGACCATGCACTACGACGCCGAGGCGCAGATCGTGCGGGAGCTGGGTAAATTCCTGATGGATGGCCAGCTCTACAAAGGCAACAAGCCGGTGCTTTGGTCGGTCGTGGAGAAAACTGCGCTGGCCGATGCCGAGGTTGAATACTACCCGCACAAGTCAGTGACCATCTGGGTCAAGTTCCCGATTACGTCCGCCCCTCAGGCTGAGTTGGTTGGCGCCAAGGCCGTGATCTGGACCACCACCACGTGGACCATCCCGGGCAACCGGGCGATGGCTTTCCATGACGACATCAAATATGGCGTCTACCGCGTTGATGCCGTCGCCGAAGGCTCACTGGCACAGGTGGGTGAGCGCCTCATCATCGCGGACGAGACGGCCGAGGCCACTGCAAGCGCAGCAAAGATCGAATCCTGGACCCGCGAAGACATCGACGTCGACCTGACCGGTGTGATTGCGCAGCATCCGCTGAACGGGCAGGGCTACGACTACGACGTGCCCATGTTCCATGGCGATTATGTAACCACAGAGCAGGGGACTGGTCTGGTTCACATCGCACCGGGTCATGGCTTTGATGACTGGCAGCTGGCGACGGTCAAGCACGGCATCGAAGTCCCTATGACGGTGGCTGAAGATGGCAGTTTCTACGACCATGTTCCGTTGTTTGCGGGGCTGACGGTTTACGACCAGAAGGGTAAAGACGGAACGGCGCTGGGACCGATCCTGAAGGCTATGATCGAAGCGGGCGGCTTACTGGCGAAAGGCAAGCTCGAGCACTCCTACCCACACTCCTGGCGCTCCAAAGCGCCGCTTATCTTCCGGAACACGGCCCAGTGGTTCATTTCCATGGAAGAGAAGGGTTTGCGTGACGGTGCGCTCAAGGCGCTGAGCGAGACTGGCTTTGTCCCGGAGCAGGGCCGAAACCGCATCACGTCGATGATTGAAACACGGCCTGACTGGTGTGTGTCGCGCCAGCGGGTTTGGGGCGTTCCAC
>JBMTIF010000116.1:0-6971 GCA_049437045.1 Alphaproteobacteria bacterium
ATTCAATTTCGATGGCGACCGCGATGCGGTCCGAGATCAGACGGTCGCAGGCGCGTTGGACGCCTTGTTGGTGGTATCTGCTGGCGCCGAGGGATCGCCATAGAGCTGGTAGGCACGCTTTTCGAAGGCACCGATCAACCGCTTTTGCGCTTCTTCAAAAAACGGTTCTAACAGGCGCTGAAGCAAAGCACTGCGGAAAGCGAAATCAACGTGAATATCGATTTCTGCGCTTTTTCCGTCTTCAGCCAGACGAAAACGCCAATTGTTAGTCATATGCTTGAACGGCCCTTCGACCAGCGCCGTATCGATGGCGAGGTTGTCTCGATCGAGCGTAACGCGCGACGTAAAGCGTTCACGAACCATTTTGAAACCAATCACCAGATCGGCAACAATGTGCGTGTCTGACTTCTCCCGAACCCGACTGGCGACACACCAAGGCAGGAATTCGGGGTAGTTGGCAACATCCACCACAAGATCGAACATTTGTTCGGGTAAGAATGGAACTATTCGTGTCTGCTTAACAACTGGCATGCCTAGCACCTATGACTCCGCGTTTGCGATTACAAGACTTGTTTGGCCTCTGCGCGCTTTTGACAGCGTTGCTTGCTGGGCTCGCCTCACCCGTCCGGGCACTGGAAGTACTGGGCGGGCCAGATCCCAAGCCCCTGCTACTGGCCGAGTTGGATGGCAAGGTAACAGGTGTTGCCGCGTCGCTCGGGAGAATGGTGTTTCAAGCCCAAACAGGCGACTCATCAAAATTGCAGGTGGTTTCGGCGACCCTTATTGGCCCAGACCTGCTTCTGACGACCTCTCACGCGTTTTACCAGACGAGCGAACCACTCAACGGCAAACGCGCAAAAATGCGCACATCTTGCGAAATTCTGAGTGAAACGCGCGATTTTCGCGCAGTCCGGTGCGCGGGCATGCAGTATCTCCCCGCTTTTGCCAGAACCAGCGCAGACAGGGGTGAACGCGCTGTCCAACTATGCCTGCACTTTGCCGCCTACCCCGGTGCCGATGGTTTGGCACAGGAAGCCGTGTGTCGCCTCGAAACACCTGCAACAGGACCCCTGATTCCTATGGACCTCGAAACAGCGGATCCAGACTTGCCAGCGCTGGTCCCCTTCATGGCGCGGCGGGAGTTGGCAGAGTCGGGGACAGAGCGTTGGGATGCTGTCGTGGGTGAGCCTTGCCGTCTGGTGATTGATCGCTCCCTGCTGCGCCCGGGTTCTTTTGCCGGGCCGTCGGGCAACGCGCTTCGGCACTATTGCGCCATCTGGTCCGGTGGCTCTGGCGCACCAGTGCTGCAGCAAGCTCCAAACGGAGATTTTCAGATTGTCGGCATTCATTTGGGTGAGCGCTACAATCCAAAAGACATCATTCGCCGGATCGGTGACCGCCAGTTCATCGCGCCCCATCGCTTCAAGGGGCGCAACGCCAATGTTGCGGTAAGTGTTGAGCAGGTTGGTGAACTGCTGGACGCGCTGGATGACCTACGCTGATTGAGCGCGTGCCGCACGCAGGCGTTCAAAATCTTCACCCGCATGATAGGACGACCGCGTCAGCGGTGTTGCCGAAACCATCAGGAAGCCTTTGCCGTACGCCATGGTCTCATACTCGCGGAACTCATCCGGGGTAATAAAGGCCGCTACGGCATGATGCTTTGGGGTTGGTTGCAGATACTGGCCGATGGTCAGAAAATCCACCTCTGCCGCGCGGAGGTCGTCCATCACTTGTGCCACTTCCTGCTTTCTTTCGCCCAAACCAACCATGATTCCAGACTTGGTAAAGGCCTGAGGATCACGCTCTTTGATGTTAGCAAGCAGACGCAGAGACTCGAAATACCGCGCCCCGGGACGCACTTCGGCGTAGAGGCCGGGAACGGTTTCGAGGTTGTGGTTGAAAACATCCGGCTTGGCATCAGCGACGACTTTCCACGCATCCCGCTTGCGCAGGAAATCAGGCGTCAGAACCTCAATCGTCGTTCCGGGAGATGCCGAGCGGATCGCTTCGATGGTTTCAGCAAAGTGTCCGGCACCGCCATCGTCGAGGTCATCACGGTCGACGGACGTGATGACCACGTGGCTCAAGCCCATGGTCTTTACAGCCTGAGCAACGTTGGTTGGCTCAAAGGGATTGAGCGCGCCTGGCTTGCCGGTAGTCACGTTGCAAAAGGTACAAGCGCGGGTGCAGACCTCGCCCATAATCATCATTGTTGCGTGCTTTTTGGACCAGCACTCGCCGATATTCGGACAGCTTGCTTCCTCACACACCGTCGTCAGCGACAAGGACCGCATGAGGTCGCGGGTCTCTTTGTACCCCTCGGACGTGGGTGCCTTGACCCGGATCCAATCCGGCTTTTTCGGCTGTGGCGCACTGTCGGGACGGTGCGCTTTTTCCGGGTGGCGAAGCTGTTCAGTCATCGTGGTTCCTTGCGACCCTAGAAATGCACAGCCTTGTCGTACGCGTCCAACACCGACTCGTGCATCATTTCTGACAGCGTTGGATGCGGGAAGACGGTGTGCATCAGGTCTTGTTCCGTGGTCTCCAGAGACTTGGCGATACCAAAGCCCTGAATCAACTCTGTGACTTCGGCACCAATCATGTGTGCGCCAAGCAGCTCGCCGGTTTTGTCGTCGAAAATGGTTTTCACCAGTCCCTCCGGCTCACCCAAGGCAATGGCCTTTCCGTTCCCAACAAACGGGAAGCGACCCACGCGGACCTTGTGCCCAGCGGCAAGGGCTTGCGCTTCGGTGAAACCCACTGAAGCAACCTGCGGCCGGGAATACGTACAGCCCGGCACGCCAGAGGTATCGAGCGGATGAACACCATCGACGCCTGCGATCTTCTCAACCGCGATAATGCCCTCATGAGACGCCTTGTGAGCCAACCACGGTGGACCGGTGAGATCTCCAATGGCCCACACGCCCGGTTCATCGGTCTGACCATAGGCATCCGTGGTGATGTGGGTCCGGTCGACTTTGACCTTGGTCCCGTCCAGCCCGATATCCTCGACATTACCGACGATGCCTACAGCCGAAATGAGGCGATCGACCTTGAGAGTCTGGGTCTTGCCATCCGCCAGTTCGATGGTCGCGGTCAGATCGTCCTTGCCCTTCTTGACCCCCGTAACTTTGGCCGAGGTCATAATCTTGATCCCTGCCTTCACAAACGCCTTGTGCGCCAGTGCGCTGATCTCTTCATCTTCAGCCGATAGAATTCGGTCCACAACCTCGACCACCGTCACATCGACGCCGAGGTCGTTGTAAAAGCTCGCGAACTCGATCCCGATGGCGCCAGAACCGACAACCAGCATGGACTTCGGCAGGCTCTCCGGCACCATGGCTTCACGGTAAGTCCAGATGAGCTTCCCGTCCGGCTCCAACCCCGGCAGAACCCGCGCGCGTGCGCCTGTCGCAAGGATTGTGTTTTTGGTGCTCAGAACGGTTTTTTTGCCGTCCTTATCGGAGACTTCGACCTTCCCTTTGCCGGCCAGTCGGCCACTGCCTTCGATGACGGGCACCTTGTTCTTTTTCAGCAGGAACCCGACACCCTGGCTTAGCTGCTTGGCCACTCCGCGGGAGCGCTGGACGATCTTGTCGAGATCAAAGGTCACGTTCTCCGCCGCCCAGCCATAAGCCGCGGCATTCTGGATCAGGTGGCCGACCTCAGCCGACCGCAGCAGCGCTTTGGTCGGAATGCAGCCCCAGTTCAAACAGATGCCGCCCAGATGCTCGCGCTCGACCACGCAAGCCTTCAACCCCAACTGGGCAGCGCGGATCGCCGCGACGTAACCGCCGGGACCACCACCAATGACGACGAGATCGTAGGATGTATCAGCCATAGTGTTCCGGTCTCCTAGAGCAGCATCGATAGTGGGTTTTCCAGACGCCGCTGGAAGGCATTGAGCCACCGCGCACCGACCGCACCATCAACCACGCGGTGGTCACAGGACAAGGTCGCCGACATCACGGTAGCAATGGCCAGTTCGTCACCCGCTTCGGTGGTACGGACCACCGGGCGCTTTTCGCCTTTGCCTACCGCAAGGATGGCTCCATGCGGTGGGTTGATGACTGCGGCAAACTCACGGATGCCAAACATGCCGAGGTTGGAGATCGAGAACGTCCCGCCCTGGTACTCATGCGGCTTCAGCTTACCTTCGCGTGCACGGGTGGCGAGGTCGATCATCTCTTCGCTGATGGTGGTCAGAGACTTGGACTGCGCATCCCGAATCACAGGCGTGATCAGGCCGCCATCGGTGGCAACAGCCACGGCTACGTCTGCGGACTGGTATTTGAGGATCGCATCCCCTGCCCAGCTGGCGTTGGTGTCCGGCTCGTCCATGAGCGCTTTGGCAGATGCCAGAATGATCATATCATTGACGGAGATTTTCACCCCTTCCGGCACGGCTGCATTCACCTGCTTGCGCATGGCCAGCAGTGCATCCAACTCGATGTCAACGGTCAGGTAGAAGTGCGGAACGGTCTGTTTGGCTTCCACCAGTCGCCGCGCAATGGTCTTGCGCATGCCTGAAGCAGGAATTTCCTCATAAGCCATGTCCAGCTGCCCCGCGATCTTGCGTGGGTCCGGCCCGGTGCCAATAGCTACAGGCGCGCCGCCCATCTGAGCCTCTGGCGCAGATTTGGCCTTACCGGTTCCGGCCGCCATAGCCGCCTCGACGTCGCGCTTGACCACGCGACCATTGGGGCCGCTGCCAGTCAGGGCCGTGAGGTCGATACCGTTCTGACCCGCGATCCGTCGAGCCAGAGGCGAAGAAAACACGCGCGCTCCCGACGCCGCCACAGGCTTGGCAACCGCTTGCGCAGGCGCGGCGGCAGACGCGGGTTCAGCCTCTTTAGCAGCCGGTTCAGCCACGGTTGGAGCAGGCTCACTTCCGCTGCCAGCTTCAACACTGGCTGGATCTTCACCGTCTTCGGCGAGAACCGCGATGACGGCATTGACAGCAACGCCTTCGGTGCCTTCTGCAACCATGATCTTTGCTACGATGCCTTCATCGACAGCTTCGACTTCCATGGTTGCCTTGTCGGTTTCAATTTCCGCGATGACATCGCCACTGGAAACCGCATCGCCTTCCTTGACCAGCCATTTGGCCAGCGTGCCTTCCTCCATCGTTGGGGAAAGCGCGGGCATGAGAATATCGACAGGCATGGTGCTCAGGCCTCCGTGTAGGTCACTGCGCGCGCAGCGGCGACGATGTCGTCCGGTCCGGGCAGCGCAAGCTGTTCGAGGTTGGCGGCATAGGGCATGGGAACATCTTTCGCCGCAACGCGCGCAACCGGTGCATCGAGGTAGTCGAACGCCTGTTCCATCACACGCATGGCGATTTCTGCGCCGACACCAGATTGGCCCCAGCCTTCCTCGGCGGTCACGAGGCGGTTGGTTTTACGCACGGAGTCCAGAATGGTGGCGGTATCCAGCGGGCGAATGGTGCGTAAGTCGATGACTTCGGCAGAAATCCCCTGCTCTTCCAACATCTTCGCCGCTTCCAGCGCCTTGCCAACCATGATCGAAAACGCCGTGATGGTGACATCCGTGCCAGCGCGTACGACCTTTGCTTTGCCGATTGGAACAGTCCAATCGTCGCTGTCGGGGACATCAAATTTCTGTCCGTACAACAGCTCGTTTTCTAGGAAAACAATGGGGTTTGGGTCGCGAATGGCAGACTTCAGGAGGCCTTTTGCGTCTGCTGCTGAGTAGGGGGAAACCACCTTCAGACCGGGGACATGAGAGTACCATGCCGCATAGCACTGGGAGTGCTGTGCCGCCACACGCGCCGCAGCACCGTTCGGCCCTCGGAACACGATGGGTGACTGGATCGCACCGCCGGACATGTAGAGCGTTTTGGCAGCAGAGTTGATGATGTGGTCAATCGCCTGCATGGCGAAGTTGAAGGTCATGAACTCCACAATCGGACGAAGGCCCGCCATCGCAGCACCCGTCCCGATCCCGGCAAAGCCGTATTCAGTAATGGGCGTGTCGATAACGCGTCGCGCACCGAATTCATCGAGTAATCCCTGACTGACCTTGTAGGCGCCTTGATACTCCGCAACTTCTTCACCCATGAGGAAAACGCGATCATCACCGCGCATTTCCTCGGCCATCGCGTCCCGCAGCGCCTCGCGCACAGTCGTTTCGACCATAGCGCCATCCCATTCCGGTTCCGGCTGAGCAACCTCAATCGGCGCCTTGGCCTGCGCCGGTGCTGCCGGCGCACGTTCGGGCGTTGCAGCAATCGGCGCAGCGGGGGCGGGTGCGGGGGCAGAAGATCCAGCAGAAGCCGCCGAAGCATCCTCACCCTCTTCGGCCAGAACGGCGATGACGGCGTTCACGGCCACGCCTTCCGTGCCTTCAGCAACCATCAGTTTAGCCACGACGCCCTCGTCTACGGCTTCTACTTCCATAGTCGCCTTGTCGGTTTCGATTTCGGCAATCACGTCACCACTGGAAACAGTATCGCCTTCCTTGACCAACCACTTGGCCAGTGTGCCTTCTTCCATCGTCGGCGACAGAGCCGGCATCAGAATATCAATGCTCATTTTTGTGATCTCCCTGTCTTACGCGTCGATGTAAACGTCGGTGTAAAGTTCTTCCGGCGCAGGCTCCGGTGAGCTTTGCGAGAAGTCAGCGGACTTGGCGACAATGGCTTTGATGTCTTTGTCGATGGCCTTGAGCCCCGCCTCATCGATCACACCACCGTCCAGCAGCTTTTCACGCAAGCGCTCGATGGGGTCTTGTTCAGTTCGGTACTTCTGAACCTCTTCCTTGGTCCGATATTTGGCTGGGTCAGACATGGAATGACCTCGGTATCGGTAAGTCATGGCCTCCAAAACGAAGGGACCCTTGCCAGAGCGGACATGCTTCACGGCTTTCGCCGCCTCGGTGGCCATCGCCTCAACGTCCATTCCGTCGACGCGGGCGCCAGGAATGCCGTAAGGTTTGCCGCGCGCAGC
>JBMTIF010000117.1:0-6968 GCA_049437045.1 Alphaproteobacteria bacterium
CGACGAAGAGCGTGCTGTGTTTCTCACCAGTGTCATGGGGGCTGACAAGCTGATGGAATCCGGTGGCTCAGCGGGGAACACGGCGGTGGGGCTCGCGGGTTTGGGTGCGCGGTCGGCTTACGTTGGTAAAGTCAAGAATGACGAGCTGGGGCAGGCGTTCAAAAACAGCATCACGCACACTGGCGCGCATTTCGATGTCCCGTTTAGCGAAGACGGTCCAGCAACCGCGCGCAGCCTGATTTTTGTGACGCCGGATGGTCAGCGGACCATGAACACCTATTTGGGAGCCAGCACGCGGCTCGCTCCCGCCGACATCGACGAAACCCTGATCGCCGGGTCAGCAGTGACCTATATGGAGGGGTATCTGTGGGACCAGCCCGAGGCCAAGGATGCGTTTCGGCTGGCAGCAGAGATTGCGCACAAGCACGGTCGTCTGACATCGCTTTCCTTGTCTGATCCATTCTGCGTTGATCGGTGGCGCAGCGAATTTCTCGACCTGATTGATGGCGGTATGATTGACATCATTTTTGCCAATCAGGATGAGCTGAAAAGCCTCTATGAAACCGACGATCTTGACGAGGCGCGGGACCAGGCGCGCGCGTCCAATGCGAAGCTTGTAGCCCTCACTCGGGGGTATGAAGGTTCTGAAATCATCGTTTCCGGGCAAGATGATATCCGGGTGCCGGTGGTCGAGGTGGTCAAGCGTGTCGACACGACAGGTGCTGGCGACCTGTATGCAGCGGGGTTTCTTTTTGGCTTCGTTCGCGGAGAAAGCTTGGAAACCTGCGGCTTATTTGGTTCACGTGCGGCTGCGGCTGTGATCCAAAGAGTAGGTGCGCGGCTTAAAAAAGACGACCTGAAGGCGGTAACCGCCGCATAAGGTTGTCTAAAGTTTGACGATTTCTCACCATTTCCTCTCAATGCGTGTTATAACAAGGCAAATTGCAATTCTCAGGATGGTTCTGGGTGCATAATGCTTGTGCTTGAGGAGTGCCCTTCGTCGCGCCGCTTTGGGGGGCGGGGAGCGACCATGAGCACTCGTTATGGAGTGGATTTATGGTGCGGACTGTTGTTCGTGGTTTCAAAATTGGGGTGATCGTTCCTTTCCTGGTCGCGGCCTCCGTATTTTCTAGTCAAAACGCAGCAGCACAAGAAGCTGCATTCAAGGGGCCGGACACGCCCGTCGCCTTCATCATGGATGCATCGCGCTCGATGTTGGGCGAGGTCGAAGGCCGACGTCGGATGGACGTGGCGCGCGATGCCATGTTGCAACTGGCCCCCGGCCCGCTGCAGCAGGGGCGCGCTTCCTTGGTCAGCTTTGGCAATGACCGCATCAATGAATGTAACAATATTCCTCTGATTCACCCGTTTGGGTCGGATGCCGTGAATGCAACGATTGCGGCGATCCAGACCATGGAACCGGCTGAACCCGGTGATGGTGAACAGTCGCTGATCGGCTCCCCTCTGTACCGGTCCATTGAGGTGGCATTGACTACACTTCCAACTGATGCCGAGAACGGGTCTATCGTAATGGTGACCGACGGGGTCGATGCCTGTGATCGGAACATTTGTGAGCTGGTGCCCGAATTGAATGAACGCGGGATCAGTGTCGATATTCTCGCCATCGACGTTAATCCAGATTTGCTGAATCTGCTCGCGTGTTTGCCTGCCGGGACCGGCGGCGCTTTGCTTCCCTCGGACAATCTACCGACCATTCAGAGCTACGCCCGCTTGTTGAGCCGTGCCGCAGCGCCTGAGCAAATTGATGTACAGCCCTATCTGGACGAAATTGGCCGCTTGACGGCTGAACTCGCGGCGATGAAGCGGGAGCGCGACGACCTTGAAGGGCTTCGTCGAGAGCTGGACGCAGATATGGTCGAGGTGTTCAAAGAGCTTGATGCCGCCAACCGTCGAGTGACCGACCTTGAAACCGCCCTTGCCTCTGCCGAAGCCGCCGGGCGGGAGGCAGGTGTCTTGCGCAGTGAACTTGCCAAAGCTCGCGTGACAATCCAACAGCTGCAAGACCGCATTATCGCGCTGGATGCTGCCGTTCGTCGGTGTGAGCAGGAATTGCGCCTTGCGCGCCAACGCATCATCGAGCTTGAGTCAACGGAGCCGGAGGAAGTTGTCCGCGAGGTAACCGTGACCAAGGTCGTACCCGACCCTCGTGTGGTCGCTGATCTCAATGCCGCCAAGGAAACCCTTGACGCACTGGGCTGTCCTTTTGACGAAATGGAGGCTTGTGAGCCCGGTGGGGCGCAGGATGTCGCTTTGCTTGCAGAGCTTGATCGTCTCCGCACCCAGCTCAATCAGGCTCGAGGCACCATCAACAGCCTGCAAATGGAGCGTGACGCTGCTCAAGCTGCAGCAGCAGAAGCAGACAAAACCGTTCAACGCATGATCGACGGCCTCGCGCTAACCGCTTCGACGTACGAGAGCAGTGTGAGCGATGATTACAGCTGGATTGAAGCTGTAGCCGCCAATGCAGATGCTGGTGTGGGTCCAGATAGCGTTCGCGCAAACCGTAGCCTCATGTCGCTTGTTTCGCGGGGGCAGTCGATACAGATCATCGAGACTGATACCTCCGGTCTCAAGGGCGAAGTCGACGCGCTGACAGGACAGATGCAAGCGATGATGGCGAACTTGGACGAGGCCAATGCCGACAATGCTACCCTTCGTCAGCGGCTGAACCTTGCTCTGGCTGAGCGGGATACCGCCATCCGCGAACGGGACAATGTTTCCAGTCAGCTGACGCAGGTGCTTGAACGCTCCGTTCTATTGGCTGATGAGCGAGATGCTGCCGTTAAATTGGCTGAAGATCGTCTTGCCGAAATCATTCGACTTACTAGTGACTTGCAGGTGCAAAGCGATGAACTCGGGGCCATCGCGGGGCAGTACAATCAGATTGAGGATGATCGCGGAACACTAGAGGCCGAACTCAACCGGACTCTTTCCATCGTTTCAGCGCGCGACGAAACCATCCTAATCCTGAACGAAGAGGTCGACAGTCTGCGGATTGCCTTGTCTCAGGCCCAGGACCAAGGCGCGGAAGCCATTGCCGACCGCGATCTGCTGCTCGAAGAAATCGCGAAGTTGGACAATACGGTCGAGACCTTGCTCCTGAAAAACCGTGAGCTACAGGCGCTTATGGACCAAATTTCAGCGCAGGCATCTGCCGATCGCAGCGAAGCAGAAGAGGCGGAAGGCCAGCTGACAGCCATCAAGCTCGAGCTGACCACGGTGCAGGATGCTTTGGCAGCGTCCAATGACCGGATTGCGGATCTCGAGGCACAACTCTCTGAAATCACCATCGTAGTTAATGAAGTCGGTGGAGAGCTGAGCGATGCACAGAACGCCAATTCGGCGGTGACTGAGGAAAATCAGTCATTGATCCTCGTTCTCAGCGAGCTGCGTCAAGACATCGAGTTGAAAGAGGCTGCGGCCGAAGAAGCTCAGACGACGATAGACACACTTAACGTGCGTGTGTCGGAACTTGAAACGATTGGGTTGGATAACGAAGCCTTCTTCGACGTGCTCATCACCCAGTGCACCGCTCTTCTGGGGCTGGAAGGGGATACAGGTGACGCGCTGGACCGAGAAACCCTCGCATTCGAGTGCGCTGCGGCCTTTGAAAGTGCTCAGCGGTGGCGTGCAGATTTGACGGAAATGGTGGAACTGCGAGACCGCAGCTTGCAAGCCTGTGAAGCGCGGTACGCCTCCCTCGATACTCGCGCCAAATCGCTCGCCGAGGGTGTTTGTCCGAACTGATTGAATGTCGGGCGATCTGACAAAAAGAAAGGGCTTGCCGTTGAAGGCAGCCCTTTTTTCTTTTCTGGAGCGGGTAGAGAACAGGACCAAGGCATCGCTGACGCCTTTTGCTTTGCGCTCAAACCTGAAAAGAGCCGCGAGAACACCCGCAAAGGCGGGATGGGCAAGATGCGGGGGTTCTCGCGTAGTTGCGGCTTGTGAACACGCACAGGCAGAAACTGCCCACTCGTGTCACGATGAGAGCAGCAACGCTTATGCAAACCGTTGAAAAACCGTGTTTGGTGGGCAAATCGCAGTGATTTTGTCCCCTATAGCCGCTTATGCGGCGAGATTTTCCGATTTGGTGCGAAATGCGAAGGTAAGTCTCACTTTATGAGACGCCGTTTGGCGTTCTCATTGCCCGCGTCAGGCACGCTTTCGTGGGAAGTTGGGACAAGCTGCAAGGCCAGGCCGGTAAAACCTAGTCGCCCTTGAGTTCCTTGATTTGAGCCAGCAGGGCTTCCCGCTCCTGTTCCCAAGATGCCTCGCGCGCATTCATGTGACGGGAGAAAATATTCAGCGTTGTCCGTGAGGAGTCAGCGCTGCCGCGCTCAACCAGATGAAACATCAGGAGCTTGTCGCTGCCCAGTTCGATAAAGGGACCAAGTTGGCACTTGGCACTCATGGCATCTTGATCTCCGTGCGCGGGCAGGGAAGCTTCCTCACGCACGTGTGGTTCATGATCAGCGCCAAATTGGGCTGGCAGATCCGGGCAGAGTGTTCGCACCGAAACATTCTGATCCAACCCATGCTCATACAGTAAACGCGCCAAAGGCGGGTTTACCCAAACCAGTCTCAACGTCGCTGGGTCGCAAAACCCTGCGGCGGTAAGCATAGTTTCTAATGTGGATTTAATGTTCATGCGACCTGATCAGAATTATCGACAATAAATTCCTGAGTTGTCGCAACAATTGACATGAGCTGGTCTGCATCTTCAGGACTCAGGCCGTTGTTCTTCAACGTTGCGGCAAGAATTTCGGCCACCTCGTTAAAGTGATCTTGCTTGATTTTCAAGTGGGCGTGAGAAAGACGTAGTGACTCGACATCTAAGTCATAGGGTCCACCCATGATTGCACCAATGGTTTCAATCTGATGTCCGATCAGACGTTCCATGTTAATGTTCTGGAAGTACGGTGCTAAGTTTGGCGATAACAAAACGCGCGCGTAGAAATCGTCTACGGCTTTGGCTACAAAACTATAACCGCCATACCGCTCCCAAATCGTGTGTGCCATTTGGCCTCCAGCCTGAGCATTCTTATCGATGAAACTTTTGCATTTTTGACGCCAAATGCCAAGGACAGGTGAAATAACTTTTAGGTATTAAAAGTAAATGATATCAATGACTTAAAGCGATAAAAACTTTTCGTTGTTTATAGCTTTTGGTTGCACCGAAAAAATTTTTAGTCAATTTGATAAATTTTCAAATTGACGGTCTAGAAGACAGAAAATGAGGGGAAAATCAGGGTGGATACATCCATATTCAAGGCATACGACGTACGCGGCGTCGTGCCAACGCAACTCAATGAAGACGCTGCGGCAAGAATTGCCGGTGGCGTTATCCATGTTACGGGCGGCAAACGTGTAGTTGTGGGGCAGGACGTACGCGAACACAGTCGCGGCTTGGTTGAAGCCATGATTGAGATGCTGCTGGCTGCCGGTGTGGATGTGCTCGATGTGGGTTTGTGCGGCACAGAAGAAGTATACTTCTGGACGGGCCATACTGAGGCCGATGCGGGTCTGATGGTGACAGCGAGTCACAACCCGGCTGAATACAACGGGGTCAAGTTTGTCGGTAAGTCGGCAGAGCCACTCAGTAAAGAAGGGATGGAAGGCGTGCGCGACTGGGCTGGGTCAGAAGCGCCGCTCCCGGTTGCGGATCGTCGTGGCAATCTGACCAAAGTTGAGGACCGCAGCGCTTACATTGACCGCCTGATGAGCTTTGTGGATCTCAGCGACACGCGGCCACTGCATTTGGTGTTGAACTCTGGCAATGGATGCGGGGGGCCTATTGTAGATGCTCTCGCCGAGCGAATGCCTGCGCACATCAAACTGACCAGCGTACATGGTGAGCCCGACGGCTCTTTCCCCAATGGTATTCCCAACCCGCTCTTGCCTGAGAAACGCCAAAGCACCACTGACGCGGTCTTAGCCCATGGTGCGGATTTTGGTGTGGCTTTTGACGGGGATTTCGACCGCTGCTTCTTCTTTGATGGCGAGGGTAACTTTATCGAAGGGTATTACGTCGTCGGGCTGTTGGCGCGCGCCATGCTCCGCGATGCGGAGGCGGGGACAGCCATTGTTTATGACAACCGCATGACATGGGCCACACTGGCCGCAATCGAAGAAGCGCAGGGGACAGCTGTCGTATCTCGTACCGGGCACATTTTCCTCAAGCGTTTTGTGCGCGAACACCGCGCGCCTTATGGCGGAGAAATGAGCGCGCACCATTACTTCTATGACTTTTTCTCTTGTGACAGTGGGATGATCCCCTGGCTGCTCATGGCTCAACTGGTCGGGCAATCCCCTCAGTCACTGGGTGAGCTGGTTGCAGATGCGCAGAAGGCTTTCCCGTGTTCTGGTGAAATCAACTTCCGGGTTGACGATGCCAAGGCCGTGCTCAAGCGGATTGAGCAGACCTTTGCAGGGCAGGGCGAGCGGATTGAAATCGACGGGCTGACTTATGAGTTCGATAACTGGCGCTTCAACGTTCGTTCTTCGAACACCGAGCCGTTGTTGAGGTTGAACGTCGAAACTCGCGGGGATGGGGCGCTTTTGGCTGAAAAAACCGAGGCGCTGAAGGCCCTGATCCAAGCGGATTAAGCCAATTTTGCCTTTTCGGCCTTCTTCACAGCATTCCATGCCGCGTTAAGGTCGTCGATGTGACGGTCGTTCCAGTCGAAATCGAGCGCTTGCTCTACCGCGTTGAACCGCCGGACGAACTTGGCGGTTGCGCGGTGGAGGGCGCGTTCAGGATCAATGTTTAGGCGACGGCCAACGGCTGCGGCGACGAAAAGCAAGTCGCCGACTTCCATCTCAAGGGCATCCTGATTGAGTGGGACCCTCTCCGCTTCTTCCTTCACTTCAGCGAGTTCCTCATCGACCTTGCCGTAGATTTGGTGCATTTCTGGATGATCGAACCCGACCTGCGCGGCCTTGCGCTG
>JBMTIF010000118.1:0-6912 GCA_049437045.1 Alphaproteobacteria bacterium
GTCCTTCTCCGGCGTCATGTCCGTCAGGAGGTGACGCAGGTTGGTGCCGTAGTAGAGCGAAGCGGCCTGGCCCAGCGGATTGATAACCACCCGGCCGAGCGCAATCCTGCGACCGCCCACATGTTCATCATCAATCCGCTCCACGCCCACCGGCACGACAACCTTTTTGCGACGCACCCAAAGACATCGAACCGGGTTGCCGCGCTGGAAAAGTTGGCTGGTCATGGTTCTGGGGGAGCGGCTGTGCGCTCGCCAGTTCCCGGTGTTTCGTCGCGTACACGGGGCGATCACGGTCCTTGGGGGCAGTAGGGCGCCAATCGAGCTACTTGCTGGGCTTGGAGCCTTTTTCCTGCAGGCGATTTTTCAGACGCTGATGGGCTTCTTCGCTGCCGTCATGCAGTGTTCCGAACCAGCGGTCGAGCGGAAGGATGCCATCCGCGTAGTTACACTCAAAATGCTTGTGATGTAGGTAGTGTGCGTGAGCATCGACATCATAACTCCGCCCATCCTTGCCAATCCGCACGCGCTCAAACCCCGCATGACCGGGTGCCGGGCTTAAGCCGGCGTGGACCAGTGCGACCACCACAAATGCCGGGTGAAACGGGAACAGCAGGTAGAGTAAAGCACAGGAAAAATAGAAAGCGTGTTCGATGGGGTGCATCGCCAAACCGGACCAAGGACCCGGGTTGATGTTCTTGTGATGTACCTTGTGCGCAATAGCGTAGAGCGGTTTGACGTGGATCAGCCGGTGGATGAGATAGAAATGTAAATCCCGCCACAGGTGAACCAGCAAAATCATTGCGATGAAGTAAACAATGTTTTCGCGAGCATCGATTACCGTGACAAAACCGTTGGCCGCCAGCCAAAGCAGCCCGACCTCAAACAGCGTCCAAATCGTAACGCCACTGGCAAAGGTCAGAAAAATGTTATCGAGGTTTTGGTTCCCGAACATGAACTTTTTGGAGTTCGTGGATGGCCAGCGCGGGTTAAATTTGTAATCCACGCCCTGAGAGCGCTGCATGTAGAGACGATAGTGAAAGGCGCCAAAGTACAAGGCAACCAGCGCGCAGTTCCGGACGAAGACCAGCAGCAGGGTAACTGGGGAGGGCGATGCATAGGCTTCCAGTGGTGGTGAAAGCCAAAACCAGGCGACGAGGCCCACGCCGACGTAAAACATGTTCCACGGTAAAAAGTAGCCAGGAACCGAAAAGACCCACCTGAAAGCAGCCCAAGGCTTTACCGGCCAGATGAAAACCGGCGGATATCCCACTCGTTTGTTGGGAACGTAATGCCCCCTGTCATCACGGGTTCCGAATTCTGTCTCAGTCATGGTGGATCTCGTGCTGAATTTGAAACGGCAGCTATCACTGCCCCGTTTAAATTTCACCGATCTGCACAGTTTGAAAAGGGCTGAAAGGGAAAGTCAGCAGATTTTTTCGGGGGCGGGGAGAAACAAGACGTCATTTAAATATGGTGAATTCGCAAAGGACCACAAACAATGCCCCAAACAATCAAGCAGCCTAAATAATGAAACTTATGTATTGAACGGCGCTGTGCGAATCATCGGGCCAATACATGCCGCAACAAAGCTGGTATGGTTACTTAATGATGCCTAAGTTCAACTATAGGATTGGTTTCCAATGATGAATTTCGCATAATCAAGGTGAATCAGGCCCGGCACGGTTGTCTGAGGTCCAATTTTGAAATCACTTTTGTTAGTGCCGTCAATTCTATACGAAAATTCTTTTCTTCATAATTTTGAGACGTAAAAACGTCGTCAGTTTGATTGTCAAAATGAAAGTCAAGGTGACAGGCGATGCTGATGGTTGGTCAAAAGTTTAAAGCTTTGGTGCTCGGAACTCTTGCTGCTGCGGGTTTCTCTCTATTTTCCAGCAATGCGGCATTCGCGAGTGACAAAGCAGCGCCTCTATCGTTGTTCAATAAAGTTGAGCCTCATGAGCTTCCTGACGTTGAAGTTGGCGTTCAGAACCTTGAATTCGTGGCAGGTCTTGCGGAAGCAAAGAATGACGAGGTTCAAGATCTGATCCTCTCCATGCAAGACGCGTTCGAAAATTACGCCTCAAGTCAGACCATTCCAAGCTCAATGGGCGATGAGCTTTCAGCGCAAAAGCAGAATGTCGCTTTGGCATTCAGAGCTTTTGACGCAGCGCAAGCTGAACTCCAGCAGTTGGAGGTGGAAGTTGATAAATATGAATATGCAATCGAAGTCCTTGAATTCCTCGCAGGCTGATCAAGCCAGCGCTCGGGAGGGTAATCTAATGCAGCTTCACAGTTCATCTGAAGTTATTTTGGCAAGAAAGCAGCTTACGATCATCGAGCAAGCTTATCAGGATAAAGACTGCGATACAGACATCCTGTCTGCTTCTATCGAAGAGCTGATGAACATTTATCACAAAAGCAAAGCTGCCAAATTTGAACTCGAAGAAACTCTGAAAAAACTTCGGGTTGGCTTTGAAACAGTTCAAGCAGCGCTCAAGGCGTTGGATCCGAGCTCCGAAAGGACGGAGTTTCGTGCCGTTAAATTACGAGTTGTTGCCATCAGTGGTGAGATTGACGATTTCGAAAGAAGATTAGCTGCCGTCAACATGCAATTTTCGAGCGTGCAAGATAGCGCTCAAAAGGCCTTACGGCTGTTTGGCTTGATGCTTAGTAAAAATGACCTGCAATAAAATCGGATGCAAATGCCTCTCTACCTTTGCGAGGTAACTGCAATGGGGATGAATGCTTTGGATAAGAATATGACCCGCAATTATGCAAACTTGATCCGGACCTGTGCCTTTGGAGCGATGTCAGTCCTTAGCCTTACTCTGTTGATGCCTTCTGCATCCCTGACAAATGATGCTTTTGCTCAGGGAAAAGGTAAAGGTGCGAGCGCTGATAAAAGCAATAACGGCGCCGCCAAGAACAAGAGCAGCAGTTCCTCCAAATCCAGCAAAAGCAACAGCGCTTCGAACCGGTCCACGGGGGGAGGAAAAAGCAGCAATGGTTCCGCATCGAACAATAGACCTGGAAGCAATCTCCTGAGTGCTAACGCCGGAAACTCGAAGAGTAAGAACATCAACGCGACCTCTTCTCGCCAGCCCAATCTCAACAGTCAGCTGAAATCGCTGAATTCCCTCAAACGTAACGCAGAAGCGCTTGAAAATTCATCGGATCCAAAAATCCGTGAGGTTGTTGTCTTCCTGGATAATACTGAGGATCGTGACGCTGTCGCAGCTCTCATCGAGCAGATCCTGGACACTCTGAGCGTCGAACAGCAAAAAGGCGATGCAATCGATGCCGACGTCGATGCGTCTGCTGCGCTGTTACAGGAAACATTGGACGCTCTGGTCGCGGCAAAAGATGAAAATGCACTTTTGGAGCAACAGCTTCTAGAAAAGACCGATGACCTGAGCGCTGCACAAGTCAATCTGGATAGCGCCAATGCGGGCATCGGTGAGACCGAGTTGAATTTGACCGCTTCGGAAACGGAACTTGAGGCTCTCCGCGAAGCTTTGGTGGCGTTGAGTCCTGATGATGATGGCTATGCTGACACCCAAGCTGCGATTTCAGAGTTGGAGACGCAGGTTGGTGCACTCCAGACGCAGCTGGCTACGCAGCAGAGTGAAGCGGCCTCCTTACAAGAGGAGGTCAATAGCCTAGACCAGACGCTAACAAATATTAGCGCGTCTCTCGCCACCCTGTCTGATGAAATCGCTTCATTTGAACAGACTTCCGTGCAGCAATCTCAGGACTTGGAACTGCTTGAGCTGCAGCAAGCTGAACAGCAGGCTTTGTTGGATGACCTGAATGAGTCTCTTGGCAGTGCAAGTGATGAGTTCGATCGGTTGGAAGCCCTGACCACTGACGATGTGCTTGTTGATGCACTTGTTGCTTTCCTTGCGAACTCGGGTCGCTCCGTCGATGAGGACGACATCACCGACGAAATGTTGGAATGGGCTAAGCAACAGTTGGCACTCTAGGCTGCAAGACCCAACTGGAAGTTTACCGCGGTGTACGGTTCCTCCCTCGACGCCGCGGTAAAGAGATTTCCTTAACCGATTTGACCATCAAAGTAAGCGATCAGCGCGATGCCGATTGCGATGAGGCTGGCCCATTTAAGCCGGCGCACCATGCTGGTCTCGTGAAGCAATACAGCCCCTAGAACCACCGAAATTGGAATGGATGCCTGCCGCACGGCACTGACTGCCGCGGCATCCGCGCCATTCTGAAACGCAATCAAGATCAAGATGTAGGACGCGTAGGCCATCGTGCCTGCGATAAGGGTCCGCAGTGGGTGCAGGGTCCAACCTGACAGCATTTTTCCGGGTAGGTTGCTTTGCCCTCGGTGCTGCCAAAACAGCATCAGCCCCAGTCCGGTCCCAACAAGAATGTACGTGTAGAACAGATAAACGCTGGGTGAGACACTGCGCATCGCTCCCGCGTCGCTCAGCGTATAAGCGGCTGAACCGAGCATGGCGAGCAAGGCCAGCAGCAAGGATTGAGGGTCCGACAACAAGCCGTGCTTGGGTTTTTGCAGCAGAAGAGTGCCCACAAAGACGAGGCCAATCCCCGCTGTAACCATAAGATTGAAGGCCTGTGACATCGCAATCCAGCCAAAGACCAGGACCACCACCGGGGAGGAACGTATGATGGGGTAGTAAACCGATAAATCACCCCGTTTCAGGGCTTCGAGGGTCCCAAAGTAATAGAGGATCAGGCCACTGACCGTGACCAGCAGCAGCCACCAAACATCGACGGGCAAGACGAGCGAGTGTCCCATGATGAGAGATTGCGATAATCCCAATACGACCCATACAGCGGTATAGCCAAAGTAGCTGGCGAGGGGGTTGCCTGTCCCCTTCAGAGCGAAGTCCCGGATGGGATGAATCGCTGCTGACAAAAGGACCAGAAAGAGCCAAGAGGTGTCAGAATTCATGGGCTAGGTTCTCATGGTGCCTATCTCCTGCCAAGTGAAACACTCAGCGAAACTCAGCGATAGGCTCGCCCAGGCTCTCATAGTCGGCTGATACACCCAGTCCCGGCGCGTCGCTCGCGTACAGCTTGCCGTCACGGGTCTCAGGGCCGGGCTTGCCGGTGGAGCGGGTATTGTAATTGTGCAAATCGGTTGAATTGATCAACATGTCATCGGGCGTAGAGGCCGCGAAGTGACTGACAACAGATGTCGTGATTTCACCGCCCCAAGTGTCTTCGGAAACCACTGGAATGCCGTGATCAATCAGGAAGTCGCGAACCCGACGCGCCTTTGACAGACCACCGAGATTAGAGATTTTCAAGCAACACATCTCAGCGGCGTGGTCGTTCACAATGCGCCGCGCCATGTCGATGCCTGTAACAACCTCATCCAGTTTCATGGGTAAGTCGATGTGCCGGCGCACGCTCAGACACTCTTCATAGGTGTAGCAGGGCTGTTCCATGATGTAGTCGAGATCCCGTGTCGCCCGACCCACGCGCAGGGCGTTGTCCAGTCGCCAGCCGCGGTTGGCATCGGCCATTGCCTTTTCACCTGGCTTCAGCAGGGGCACAGCTTGGCGGATGCGCTCAATGTCTGAAACCCAGTCCGCACCGACTTTGATCTGAAATTGACCGTAGCCCCAGTTACGCAGTCGGTCGAGTTCGGCGGGAAGTGCATCTGGATCGTCTTGAGGCGCGACGCGATACATCGGGGCACCATCGCACAGCTTACCGCCCAACATCATCCATACGGGCTGCCCGGTCGCTTGACCGGCGATGTCCCAGAAAGCTGCATCAAAGGGCGCCTTGGCGTATCCATGACCATCGATCAAGCGTTCCATGCGGTAGACTTGTCGCGGGTCTTCACCAATCAGGCTCGGCGCCATGATTCGTGCAGCCGCGACCACGCCTTGGGAATGGGCAACCATGTAATTTTCGCCGCAGGGCGTGAATTCGCCTACGCCGATCAATCCGGCATCTGTCGTTACCTCAACAATACTGGCTTGAGCAGTCTTGATGACATTCCCCGCACCCCAAGCATAACCTTTGGGATCAACGTAAGGCAGATCGGTTTGAAAAATTCGGATTGCCGTAATTTTCATATGCCTCTCCCGGATCGGATCAGATCAGGGCACACGCGCACCCCGCATTTTCAGCTTGGAGCACTCAAGGTGCTTGTATCCAAGCTTTTGTAATGCGCGGAATTTATTGGTGAAGTGTCGCGAGTGGTGCTCATCAAGCGACAAAACGAGCACGTGAGAGGCTGCTATTGCGATCAATCATCAAAAGTAAGCTTAACGGTTTAGCGGCGTTCTAGCGGTGATGCGTTTGGTGTTGTTCGAGACGGGAACCGAGAGACTTTAGGCGTGTTGAGCGAAAATTTCAGTTGTGCCGTCCTTTTGGACCAACAAGGTGTCAAAGGCCTCACGCTCAGACCCCATTTCCATGCCCGGTGAGCCAATAGGCATGCCCGGCACGGTCAGCCCCAGAGCATCCGGTCGTTCAGCCATCAGACGTTTGATATCATCAGCCGGCACGTGACCTTCGACGAAATACCCATCGAGTATGGCCGTGTGACAGGAGGACAATTCCGGCGCAATTCCCATACGTACTTTAAGGGCCTGCAGCTCATAGTGGTCGACATCTATGGCTTCCACGTTAAGTCCGGCACTGAGCAGATGATCAACCCAAGCGGCGCAACACCCGCAGCTTGGCGATTTATAAACCGTCACTCGCGCTGGCTCTGGCGCAGGCGATCTTGCGAGGGCCGCTGTAGCCAGCGAACTCAAAGCGAGGGACAGAACGAATCTGCGGTGCATGCGATAAGAACCTCCAATGATACTCGACTGCTCGGAGCGCCGCGCGTTCTGACACTACGCGAACAATCTTGGCCTTTCTGTCATTTCGTGACGCGGCTGACTTTAACTTCTCACGAAG
>JBMTIF010000119.1:0-6876 GCA_049437045.1 Alphaproteobacteria bacterium
TCTGGGCGTCAACCTGTGGGGCCGTCCAAAGTCCCCGATCAACAAGCGCTCCTACGGTCCCGGCCAGCATGGCCAAGGTCGTAAGAAGAAAGATTCCGACTTCGGTTTGCAGTTGAAAGCTAAGCAGAAGCTTAAGGGCTACTACGGCAACATCACTGAAAAGCAGTTCCGCAAGTACTACGCCGAAGCTGTGCGCCGTAAGGGCGACACCGGCGAAAATCTGATCGAGCTGCTCGAGCGTCTTCTGGACAATGTTTTTTACCGGTCCAAGTTCGTCCCGACGGTATTCGCAGCACGTCAGTTCGTTAACCACGGCCACGTGACCCTGAACGGAAAGAAAGCCAACATCGCTTCCATCACTGTACGTGACGGCGACGTTGTTGAAGTTAAGGGCAAGTCCCGTGAAATCGCGATGGTGCTCGAAGCGTTGGCTTCCCCAGAGCGCGACGTTCCGGACTACGTCGAAGTGGACGTAAAGAAAATGACCACGCAATTCCTGCGCGGCCCAAAGCTGGAAGACGTTCCATACCCAGTGACCATGGAACCGAACCTGGTGGTGGAATACTACTCTCGTTAATCGTAACGAGCTTCGGATACGAAAAAGCCCCGCACCGTGGAAATCGGTGCGGGGCTTTTTGCTGTGGTGTCTTGTGGTGACTAGGCCGCTGACGGCTGACCTTTCCAGATCCGCATACCCAGCGCACCAAGCCCCAGAACCAGTGCAAAACTCCCCAGTAGCGATGCCAGACCGGGCAAGATCAGGCCAAGGAGGAACAGCACCACCATCGCCAGCGCCAGCAGGGTCAGCCGCTTAAAGAATGGAGAAAGTCCGCTGATCGGTAAGAAGCGACCGACCAGTGAGCCAAGCACCAGCATGCCGCTGAAGTACCCCAGAACCATTAGCAGAAAGCCCCCAATCATGACGACCGGGACCAGCACCAGAAAGACCAAAAGAAACCAGCTGATCCCAGCGGCAAGAGAAAACACGACAACGAGGCTGGTTATCGTCAGGCCAAGCCAGAAGCTAAGGCCAACAAAGCCCGTCGCAATCGTTTGAAGCGGCTTGGCCGCGAGCCAGCGGGTAAAGGTGTCATTCTGCCGTCCCAGCACCAACAAAGTCAGGGTGCCAATAATCAGGCTGAAGATTAAGAAACCAAGGCTGCCACCGAGGTCCATGCCTGCACTGTCATGACTCAGATCAAAACCAATCTCATCACCAAACTTCTCCTGAAGTTCTTCCATGGTTACGCCACGGCTATTCAGGTTGTTTGGGATGCTGGCGGCAGTATCCAAATCATAAACAATTTCGCCCTTGATGACGGCATCTGAGGCGATCTGTAACGAATCACTTCCAACGTAGAGGTCACCATCGATTTGCCCCGCGACGCGGACAGTTGCACTGTAGAGGTAAAGGCTGCCCGTTGTTGAACCTGAGAACTCCAGAGTATCGGCTGAAGCCGCAATGATGGTCCCACCTGTATGAGAAACGTCCAGAACAGTGTTTTCTGCGGCCGCGTAGATTGACCCGGAAACATCACCATTTATGGCCAGCTTTGACGCAGCCACGACTACTGGACCCGCGACCTGTGTATCGACTGTGATGGTTTCACCCAAGGCGAAAACCCCACCAGTTGGCTCGTTAACGTCAATGGAACGCCCCAGCGCCCATACAAGTCCCTTGATGCCACCGACTGAATAGGCGTCACCGACGGAAAATATCTCCTCGCCGATTCTCGCTTGAGAAAGATCAGCCTGATTTTCCTGCGCTGGCGCCAGCGGAGCCACTAGTAGTCCCAGCATCATTACCAGACCGCCAAAGCGTCTCGTGTTCGTTTGAAAAGTCATTGTTATCCCCTAACAACTTTTGATTATTCGCACCCCGTGCGTACAATCTCATGTTGGGAATGAAACTAAAGTTTCAATAACAAAACCCCCGTGAATCGCTCCACGGGGGTTTCTAATTCTGCAGGCCTGACGACAGGGTTTACCTCGCCTTCATTAAGCCTTTTCAACCTGGCTGTAGTCCAGTTCTACCGGTGTAGCCCGACCAAAGATGGAGACAGCGACCTTGAGGCGTGCTTTTTCCAGATCGACTTCTTCGACGACGCCGGAGAAGGAGGTGAAGGCACCATCGGTAACGCGTACGTTTTCGCCCACCTCGTAGGTGATGGACGGCCGCGGCTTTTCGGCACCTTCGACCATGGACTGCATGATCTGCTTGGCTTCGCGCTCCGAAATCGGAACTGGACGCCCCTGCCCACCCAAGAAGCCAGTCACGCGCTGCGTGTTCTTAACGAGGTTCCAGGCCGCGTCCGACAGCTCCATCTTCGCAAGGATGTAGCCGGGGAAAAACTTACGTTCGGCGTTGTATTTTTTGCCACGTCGCACTTCGACGACTTCTTCAGCCGGCACCATCAGTTCAGAGAACTGGTCAGCGATGCCCTTCTTCTCAGCTTGCTCCATAATCGATTCAACGATCTTGGACTCAAAGCCGGAATAGACGTGGATGACGTACCATTTATGGTTTTCGGACATTGTCAGTTCAGCACTTCTTGTCGGGATGGGATCAACGCGCAAAGGCGACGACCTAGCCGAGGTTGATACCCAGCAGGAAGCCCATCAGGTTCCGGAATACGAAATCGACAGCGATGAAGAACAGCGCAGCCAGTGTCGCGAGGATCAGGACCAGAATGGTCGTAACCGTTGTTTCGTTGCGTGATGGCCAGGTTACCCGTGCGATTTCTTTTCGCACTTGGCCAAAAAACCGAAACAGTGCCATGCGTGCCGCCTTTACTTCTTCTTCAATTATCAAAGGACTGGATTCTAACCAGCGAGTGCCATCCGATATACTGGTTCCAGCACATCTCTGGCACGGGTGATCGTCCGTCCCGTAAACCCGCTGTGGAAATGGCAGGGGCAGAAGGACTCGAACCCTCGACCCTCGGTTTTGGAGACCGATGCTCTACCAACTGAGCTATACCCCTATGGGCCATCCACAGACCGCTTATTAGGCCATTTCGCCCTTGGTAAACAAGGCTTAATGGCAAATTCGCCCCCCTCAAAACGACATACGCCCGGTGCGTTTGATGCACCGGGCGCATATAGCCTTGAAACAGGGGCCTATGGAGGAGGCCCTGACCCCTGTTTATTGAGCCTAAGTCAGGTCGTAAGCACGCTCACCGTGGGAAGCGAGGTCCAGACCGTCGGAGACAGCTTCGTCTTCCGCACGCATACCGACCTGGGCGCGACATACGATTGCGATCACGAAGGTTACGACTGCGACGTAAGCAGCAGAGAAGACAACCGACCACAGCTGGGTGATGAACTGCTTCATGACACCAACTTCACTGATCAGCGCCGCGTCACCGTTGGTACCGATGAAGGCGAGGAATGGCAGCAGCAGAGTACCAGTGATACCAGCCACACCATGTACAGCGAACACGTCCAGAGCGTCGTCGATCTTGAAGGTCGTCTTGATCAGCGGAATAGCAACCTGTGGCAAGACACCAGCGATCAGACCAAGGATCAGAGCGCCAGGGACGGAAACCACACCCACAGCCGGGGTGATGGCAACCAGACCAGCAACCGCACCCGTTGCAGCACCAACCAGCGTTGGCTTGCCGGTACGGATGGTTTCGAACAGAACCCATGCGATGGAAGCGCCAGCAGCAGCAACCTGCGTCGAGAAGATAACGTAACCCGCGTTAGCCTGATCACCAGACAGACCGGAGTTGAAACCGAACCAGCCGATCCAGAGCATGGAAGCACCAATCATCACCATACCTGGCTGCGCTGGTGGCTGAAGAGCGTTCGGGAAGCCTGCGCGCTTGCCGAGCATGACGGCGATAACCAGAGCGGCAACACCAGCAGCTTGGTGTACAACCAGACCGCCTGCCCAATCCAATGGAGCAACACCAGTAATCCACTCAAGTGGGGATGGACCCGCGAAATCACCTTCGCCGCCCAGACCGACCATCCAGACCCAGTAAGCCAGCGGGCAGTAGACCAGAACGACCCAAACCGCAGAGAACAGCATCACGAATGCAAACTTAATACGCTCAGCGTAAGCGCCGAGGATCAGTGCCGGGGTAATGACCGCAAATGTCAGGCCGAATGCCGCCCCAGCCATGTCTGCATGCGGCGTCGTCGCCATGAAGATCTGGGAGAAGTCCAAACCGATGTAAGGGTTTGCCGGGCCTTCGCCCGCCGTTGTCGAGGAGAGAACGTAACCAATCACCATCCACACGATGGAGATGAGACCTGTCAGCGCGAAACACTGCATCAGGACGGAAAGGAAGTTCTTTGCACGGACAAGACCGCCGTAGAACAGAGCGAGACCCGGGATCGTCATAAACAGAACGATCGCGGTAGAGGTGAGAAGCCAAGCGTCCATTTGGAAACCCTTTTTACAACAGACAACATGAAGCCAGCCGCAGCTGACCGTGTGATGGACTGACCAAAGGCCTCCCTTCTTTAAGTCGCAATGGAATTACGCACAAAAAACGGGCAACGATGGGAATTTGCGCACAAATGGCTATAAATTAGGCATTTGTGTCCGATTTCTTGGGAAAATCGCTCCAAACCTCTCGCAAAATGAAACAAAGCAGGCCGAAAGCAGGGAAAATCTGCCTACGCGAGTCTATCCAGCAGTTTCTAGGGGAAGTTGGAGCGGGCGACCGGAATCGAACCGGCATATACAGCTTGGAAGGCTGTCGTTCTACCGTTGAACTACGCCCGCGTCCTGAGCGCTACAGATAGTCCGAGCGCCGCTGCTCCGCAAGACTAACCGTGCGCATTTACCGCGAACCTGCAATCGACAAATTGTACAACAGCGATTCCACCCGCCGGAGCCTGAGAAGAACCTCAGGCTCTTTCCGCGTCTGCAAGAGGCCGGGTTTGGTAGAGTTTAACCTTCAATCCACCATGTGGAATCGGCGAAGTCGGCTTCTTGAAATTCAGCCCCGTTGCCTTGGCCAGCTGATGGTCATCTGTAATCAGTCCGATACGCCAGCCGGCAAAACGCTCTTTCATCACGTTTCCAAAGGCACTGTATAGTGTAGTCAAACGCTTCTTGTCGCCGATCCTGTCACCATAGGGCGGATTGACCATGACCAGCCCTGTTTCTGTTGTATCGGGGCGCTGCAAGTCGCTGATTGGGGTGTGCTGGAAGGCTGTTAGCCGCTGCACACCGGACCGTTCGGCATTGGCTCTGCTCATTTCAACCGCTCCCGCATCGCGGTCACTACCCCAGAACAGCGTATCGCTGGAATCCGTCAGAGCCGGCACCGTCTTCAAGCTTGCAAAGATGTCAGGATCGAAAGAAGGCAGATGCGAAAAAGCGAAATCGCGGCTTCGCCCGGCTTGGAGACCCATTGTGATTTCGGCGGCTTCGATCACGAAAGTCCCAGATCCACACATGGGATCAACCAGCGGCTCTCCCGGCTTGTAGTTACAAGCCATAAGGAACTGTGCCGCCATTGTTTCCCGCATCGGCGCCTTGTTCACGGCCAGCTTGTGACCGCGCTTGTGCAAGGGATCGCCTGTCGTATCGATACTGATCGTGCAAAGGTCATCATCGAGGCGGACTCGAAGACAAAGCGGTGCTTGGGCTGAAATCTGCGCCCCCAGCTCATCCCGCAGGGCACCTTCAATCCGCTGTCGAATGGCGCCAGTGTGATAAACACGAGAACGCTTGGAAGACGCCTCCACCGAAACCGGCACTTCCGGTCGTAGGAAAGCGCCCCAGTCCACCTTTCGGCTGCGTTTGTCCAATTGGGCCAGATGGGGGGCTCGAAAAGATGCAATCCGCACGAGCACCCGGCTTGCACCACGCATTTCCAAATTTGCGCGCCAGACCTCAGCCCATCCCCCGCGACAGGTTACGCCGCCAGGAACCGTTTGCACTTTTGCAAAACCGCGGGATTCAGCCTCCTGCCCCAGAACAGTTTCCAAGCCCGGCAAGCCTACCAGAAAGATTTCAAAATCGTCTGCATCACTCATGACGAGACTCTAAGCCAGTTGAGGCCCAGCGTCATGATCAGAGATCTGTTTGCAGCTTTGAAGTTCAGATGATTCCGCAAAAAAAGGGCAGCTCATCTATCGATGCAGCTGCCCTTGCGTATGCCATCTTCAAGCAGGTTACGCTTAAGCGTAAACGATATCCCGCATGCTCCAGAGAAGATAAGCGTAGCCAGCAACGAAGACGAGTGGCGCAATGATTGGTTCAGGCGTGTACTTGACGCCTTCTTTCACACCGACTTGCGACTGGATCGTCACCACACTCGCGGCAGAGGCAACGAGCCCTTGCAGCAGGAAAAAGGTGAACAGGAACCAGCCTCCGGTTGGGCCATTGAACAGCATGACTAGATGCAGAACGACTGCGGCAGCGCCAAAGCTCCCGACAAAACGCCCCATGATGACCGCCGTATGGCTCATATTGAACCGGTCAAAAAAGGCCTGGGTTCCGATGAGCATTTGAAACGTGTAATAGGCCCAGCCCAGCGTCAGGATCAAAAAGATCACCAAATTTATGACGTTGCCAAAACTCTCAACCATGATTTTCTCTCCCAATCTCGGTTCGCGCAGAGTGCACAGCCCAAACATTATACGATGAATACGGGAGCAAAAGTCCTCTACGGCCATTTATATTAGAATAATGACATCTAATAAGGATTTGATTGTTTAACGGGACAATCTTCTTTCGAGATTCGGGGCTGCGGAGCGCCTTTTGTCGATAAAAAGAACGATAGCCCCACAATCGCGCAAAAACGCCATCAGGCTGTTGGCGTTGTTCTAAACGAAAATAATGCCGAATTGAGAAAAGTGGTGGAGAGAGGTGGATTCGAACCACCGTACCCGAAGGATCGGATTTACAAT
>JBMTIF010000120.1:0-6848 GCA_049437045.1 Alphaproteobacteria bacterium
TCAGTTCCCGCCATTGCCCGATCATGAGTTGAAAGGCGACCAGCTTCTTTTTCGCTGCGGCCGGAAGCTCGTCTGTATCGATCATCACCTCAATCGCTCGCATGGCGCTGATCCGGTTCATGCGCGCGTAGCTCAGCACCTTGGCAACAGTGGTTTGCCCAATCCCGCGCTTAGGGACGTTGATGATCCGTTCAAAAGCCAGATCATCGTCAGGCTGCCGGATCAGACGCATGTAGGCGATGGCGTCGCGGATTTCCTTGCGCTCATAGAAGCGCGGACCGCCAAAAACCTTATAGGGCAGACCAACGTCGATCATCCGTTCTTCAATTGCGCGCATCATCGATGACGAGCGGACCAAAATGGCAAAATCCTTGTAGTCCCGCCCCTGTCGATGCAGCGCTTCGACCTCATCAGTGATGAACCGCGCTTCCTCGTTACCATCCGGCAGACCGCGCACGTGGATGGTCGAACCCGGCGCGTCATCGGTGAACAGCGTTTTGCCCAACCGCTCGCTGTTGTGCGAAATCAGTGCTGAAGCCGCCGCCAGAATGTTCCCCGTTGATCGGTAATTCTGCTCCAGCCGGATTGTCTTGGCGTTCTCGTAGTCGGTTTCAAAGCGCAGGATGTTACCAACCTCCGCCCCGCGCCAGCCATAGATCGACTGGTCATCGTCACCCACGCAAGCAATGTTCTGATACTTGGCCGCCAGCAGTCGCAGCCATAAGTACTGCGCCACGTTGGTATCCTGATACTCATCAACCAGAATAAAGCGGAAGCGGTGCTGATAGGTTTCGAGGATCGCTGAATTGGTGCGGAAGATCGTCAGGTTATGCAGCAGCAGATCGCCAAAATCGCAGGCATTCAGTTCCAGCAAACGGCTTTGATAAGCGTCGTAGATTCGACCCAGTTGGCCTTCGCACAATCCATTTGGAATTTCATCCAGCGGCACCTTTTCCGGCACCCAGCCGCGGTCTTTCCAACGACTGATCGCATTCGATACCGCGCGCGGGCTATGGGCCTTGGGGTCTAGGTTGTGGTCCGCAAGCAGTGTCTTGAGCAGCCGCAGCTGGTCATCATCATCCAGAATAGTGAAGTTCTGGTTAAAGCTCTCCACGCCCAAGACGCTGGCATGAATGCGCAGGATCCGCGCGGCGAGGCTGTGAAAAGTGCCCAGCCACCACCCGGTTGTCGGCTGCCCGATCAGCCCCTCAACCCGCTCCCGCATCTCCCCCGCGGCTTTGTTGGTGAAAGTCACGGCCAGAACTTCCTGCGGGTGCGCTGTACCGGTCATGAGCAGGTGCGCAATCCGCGTTGTCAGCGCCCGCGTTTTTCCCGTCCCGGCCCCAGCCAAAACCAGCACAGGCCCTTCCAGTGTTTCAACAGCTTCCCGCTGTGGCGGGTTCAAGCCCTGCATGTAGGGGGGCAAGGAACCCGTTGCGACATCCCGCCTTTGGTCTGGCGCAGTAGGGCCGTCATTGGTTAATGTAAACATATCCTGAGTCATGGGACGAATGTAGAACATTGTCGGCTCGCCTGCCATCGAGATTACGCGCTCGAAAGGCTGCCCGGCGGACATCTGATGGGGAAAACCAGTCTGTGAAGAACGTCATCATCGAAAACCGCACCCTTAAAGGCGATTTCCAAGGAACTTCCTATAATCTGCGCGTGTTCCGCTTTGGCGCGGCAAAGCCAGGAAAGCCCAAAGCCTACATGCATGCGGCCCTGCATGCAGACGAAACGCCGGGTATGCTGATCCTCCACCACCTGCTGCCAAAGCTCCGGGCAGCGGCAGAAGCAGGCTTGATCGAGGGCGAGATCGTCGTGCTGCCCCAGGCCAACCCGCTGGGTGGCGCGCAAGTGTTGTTCGGTGATACCCATATTGGCCGGTTTGATATGGCTTCAGGCCAGAACCACAACCGCGGTTGGGAGCTTTTGCCGCCGCAAGTCATTGCGGATATCGAGGCTGTACTTTGCGATGACGAAGCCACCAACGTCGCCAATATCCGCCGCATCATGGGCGCAGCCGTTGCTGCGCGAAAGCCCGTGACAGTGCTGGACCAGTTTCGGAAGGAAATCCTGCAGCTCTCACACGATGCCGACATCGTTTTCGACATTCATTGTGATGACGAGAGCGGTCGTCACCTGTTCATCATCCCCGAGCAATGGCCAGACTGGGAAGACATCGCCCGCGCCAGCCGTTCGATGGTGGCATTGACGGCAGCCGACAGTGGTGGCGGCTCTTACGACGAATGCCTCTCAACCGTTTGGACCCGGCTCAAAGCGCGCTTCCCCGGCTATCCCATTCCTTTGGCCTGCCCCGCCGCGACTTTCGAATACGCGGGCTGGGCTGACGTGGAAGACGATGTTGCCGAAGAAGATGCTCAACACCTGTTCAGTGTGCTCTGTTCCAGAGGTTTTATTGATATGGAGCCAACGCCGCTGCCGGATATTGAGGTTCCCGGACTACCGTTGGAGGCAACTGAGATGCTGCGAACCGATGTTCCGGGCATCCTGACCTACAAGGTCGCCGTCGGCGATAAAGTCACCAAGGGTCAACACGTCGCCGATATCATCGACCCCACCGAACTGGACCCAGCCAAGGCGCGCACCCCCATGTACGCCACCACAGACGGCTTCATCCTGTCCCGACGCACACGCAAGCTGATGTTCCCTGGCGAGAGCATCATGAAGATCGTGGGCAAGGAAGTTTTGGAAAGCAGAAAGGGCGGCTATCTGCTTGAGGATTAGGGCTTTTTGGACTGGTCCATCTTATCCCGGCTCCACTGCGCGTCTTCAGGCAGGTCGTCCTGCCCTTCGGCGACCAGCATGGCGCGGTGATAGGCATAAGATACGTCGAAGTCGTGGATCACACCGATCAGCTTGTTGGACGCCTCATCCATCACAACCGGCACATGCGCTTCGCCCTTTTCCACAAAACGCTTCATGGCGGTTGTCAGATCACAGCTGGCTGTAACTGACAGGGCATCCATCGCCACGTCAGCAGCGGTATTCTCAGGCGATTTCAGTGCTGAGCGGGAGGTTTCAAGCGTGATGAAGCCTTTGAGTTTGCCATCATCAGAAACCACGAAAACCCGCCCCCAACGACTGGCAATCAGCCGTTCCAGCGCTTCAGGCGCAGGCATAGTGGGCGGGACGGTATCCACGTCGGTATCCAGAATCTCTGAAACCCGCGTGTTTTGTAACAAGGAGACATCCTTGCCGTCGCGAATATCCAGACCCAACATTTGCAACTGGCGGGTAAAGAAAGAATGACCAGTCAGCGCTCTGGCCAGCCCCACGGCAAAGACCACGGCAACCATCGACCCCACAGCCATGGGATAGGAACCCGTCAGCTCAAACACCATCAACACCGTCGATATTGGCGCGCCCAGAACGGCTGCGGCCGTCGCACCCATCCCGACAATGGCATAGGCAGCAGGATCTGAGGTTGCCCACGGGAACAATGTCATGAGTTGACCAAAACTAGCACCCAGGGCGGCACCAATGAGCAGCGATGGCGAGAACACCCCGCCCCCGAAACCCAACCCCTGGCAGGCGGCGGCACAGACGATTTTGCCAATCAAAACCGCGATGAGCAGCGTCAGACCATATTCCCCGGCCAAGGTCAGCTGAGTGGCTTCATAGCCAATCCCAAGCACCTGCGGCAGTTGGATGGCGATAAGGCCAACAATCAGACCGGCAACCGCTGGCCGGGACCACCACGGCAGATTGAGCCGGTCTGCGAAGCTCACGATGCGGAAAGTCAGCACAATAAACACAACCGCCACGAGACCACTTACACCACCCAACAGGCCAAACAGCGGGAAGTCTGCTGCGCCTGCCATGACGATCTCCGGCATGACAAAAGCCGGATCGTCGCCTCGGATCGCGCGCCCGACCAGTGTCGCGGCCAAGGCTGCGAGGACACAGGGCGCGAACAGGGAAAAGGCGTAGTGTCCAACAACCACTTCCAGCGCAAAAAACACACCTGCGAGCGGCGCATTGAAAGATGCGGCCACGGCTGCGGACACCCCGCAAGCCAAAAGGGTCCGACGAATTCTTGGGTCAAGACCCAGCGCTCGCGCACCCCAAGCCCCAATGGTAGCGCCCCAGTGAACCATTGGCCCTTCTCGACCCACGGACGCGCCAAAACCGATGGAAATGGCGTTGAGCGATGCAGCTTTTATCCCGTCCCTGAAACTCATGCGACCGCGCCGAAGCGCTGAGGCTGCGATGACGTTAACGACACCGGGTGGTCGTGGCAGTGTTGGGTAGAGGATGGTCATCAACCCGCCAACGATAATGCCCCCGACCAATGGACCGGCCAGACGCCGCCACCAAGGTTGCTCTACCAGCCCGGAAATTACCAATTCTTCACGCGTGCCCAAGGCCAATAGCTGGACCCACGATATTGCTTCGAGGAAAACAACCGCGGCCAATCCCACAAGACCGCCCACGACCAACGCCAGCAAAGCCGCCACCAGCAGACCCCGCTGGCGAAAGGCCAGTTGTGGAGAACCTGCGGTTCGGGTGGAGGGTTCGGGCATGGTACTACTGAGGTGCCTTCACGGTTTCAGGGGACTTAAGGACGGACGAGAGACTTTCCGGGCGGCAGACCAATTGACCGACTGACCCACGCGGGCTTTTCCCAATCTTTGTGGACTTCCCAGACCACTGCGAAAGCCTCTAGGACTTCTTCACGGAAGGGGGCGGAACGGCGGGTTTCCAGAGAGACCGAGAGGGACATCCATTCCATGGTCGCAGAGACAAACTCGCTGCCGTCATCGTTGATGCCGTACATGGTTTGCGCCAAGTGCATCCGCTTGCTGTCGTAGTCGTAAAGCTGGTTGTGCAAACGGTAGGACTGGCCTTCCATCAGCTCACCCAGATACTGGATATGACCTTCGAGCGTCATGGTGGTCATCTGCGTGCGTTTGCGGGCTTCGGCATCGAATTTCAGAATATCGACGAAGTAGTCGAGGCCGGTGTCGAAGGCTACGAGGTAGTAGGCAACGTTCATGTGGCCGTTGTAGTCGATCCATTCCGGCAAGACGGATCCGCGCATCTCAAAACCGCTTTCGGCGGCTTTACGAACCACTTCCGCATCAAAACCCACAGCCCTCTCCTCCACGCAGCGAATTGATGGGGTTATAGACCCTGTATCTTTCGGCGCTAGGGCAAAGACGGAAAATGGTTCTCAGAATTACATTTTCCGTTGAAAAAAGTACTGTTTAGGACGGCTTGACCGGTGTGCGCATGGTTACAAGTTCTTCGGCGCTGGTTGGATGGATCCCGACCGTTGCGTCAAAATCCGCTTTGGTTGCGCCCATTTTCAAGGCGACAGCAAAGCCCTGCATCATCTCCGCTGAATCTCGCCCTGCGACATGCATTCCCAACACTCGATCTGTATCCCGGTCCACGATCAGCTTCATGAAACTCCGGCCCGGATTGCCTGACAGGGTGTTTTTCATGGGTCGGAACGAAGATCGGTAGATGTCCACGTTCGCATGCTCAGCCCGCGCCTGCTCTTCGGTGAGGCCGCATGTTGCGATTTCCGGGTTCGAGAAAACAGCCGTGGCGATGTTGCTGTGATCCATGCTGGTTGGCGTGTCCTGAAACACGGTTTTCACGAAAGCCATAGCTTCGTGCAGGGCAACGGGGGTCAGTTGGACACGGTCAGTAACATCGCCCACAGCGTAGATATTTGGCACCGTGGTCTGGCCGAATTCGTCGATTTTCACGGCACCCTTGTCGTTGACCTCGATCTGCCCATTCAAGCAAACATCCTTTGGTGTGTTTGGTGCGCGGCCGGTTGCGAACATGGCCTGATTAACCTTCAGGCTCGCGCCAGATCCGAGCATAACGTCAATGGTCCCATCCGATGCCTTGGCCATAGCCGTGATGGTTTCGCCCATGTGCAAAGTCAGGTTTTCGTGGTGGTCCAGTTGCTCGTGGAAGAACTGTCGAAGGTCTTCGTCGAAGCCCCGCAAAGGACGGTCACCACGGTAAACCAGATGGGTTTTTGCACCCAACCCAGCAAAGATGCAGGCAAACTCCACCGCAATGTATCCACCACCGTAAACCACAACCTGCTCCGGCAATGCTTCGAGATGGAATGCCTCGTTGGAGGTAATGGCCAGCTCTGCGCCCGGAATCGCTGGAACCGTCGGATAGCCACCGGTCGCCAGCAGGATCTTGTCAGCCGTAACGGTTTTCTCATCACCCGTTTCCGTGTCCCGCAGTACAACTGTATGCGCATCGGCCAGATGCGCGCGCGCTTTGAACCACTCAACCCCTGCGCCGTTGAGTGTGTTCTGGTAGGCACCCTCAAGCCGGTTGATTTCCTTGTCCTTGGCGGCAATCAGCTGCTCCCAACTGAAACCATTGATTTTCGCGTCGTAGCCGTATCCGGCCAAATCCGCGACATCCTCAAAACCATGTGCGGCGTAGGAGAGGAGCTTTTTCGGGACACAGCCGCGGATCACACACGTCCCGCCCATGCGGTATTCTTCAGCCAATCCAACCTTGAACCCAAGCGGCCCCGTGAACCGTGCTGCGCGCACACCACCAGATCCGCCACCGATGACAAACAAGTCGTATTCGTAAGTCATGTCTCACCCTCTCATGCATTCAGATGTTACACTTGCGCACTGTTCACCGGGATTTCCAGCGTTCATCCTACCTACGTGCTAGTCATATCCATCTTACCGATTGGGAGAGCTGCCTGCCGTGTGTGGCCGCTATCATATCACTCGCCCTTTGGAAGCGGTGGCCGAGGTCTTCGATGCGATCATCCCAGATGAAATTCGGGAAGCCGCATCCACGGTCCTCCCTCGCTACAACATTGC
>JBMTIF010000121.1:0-6843 GCA_049437045.1 Alphaproteobacteria bacterium
CTGTACCTGCTGTTGATCTGCAAGCTGCGCGCGCAAACGCGCCAGTTCGTCCTCCAGCTGAGCGTTGGACGTCCGCAACCGTGACAGGCGGAACAGGAAGTCCGTGTAGCGCGGCAGCTCAGCCGCACTTTCAGTCTGGATCAGGAATCCACCGGTCTCAGCGCTCAGACACTGGATTTGTTCAATCGACTCTTCTTCCAGCGCAATGCCCAACAGGAATACCGGAATGCCCCGGTTCTTCAGCGTTGGAACCAAGTCACAGACATTGACGCCGCAGTTATCTTCCCCGTCGGAGACAACAACGATGGCACCTTGGGAGGAGGTTGGAATCTGGTTGGCCGCCAGCGCGACTGAGTCCCGCAACGGCGTTTTTGCGCGGTTTACCGGGGACAGCGTGCTCACGTAACCACGCAGGTTATCCAGCGTTGCACCTGGCTTGGCAAACAGCTCAATGTCCGAGCAGTCGTTTTCGCTGCGGTGGCCAAAGGCAACCAGTCCGGTGTTGGACTGGGCCGTCACGTCGGGCAGAACATCAACCAGCATGGACTGTGCAATTTCGTACCGTCGCTCACTGCCCAGCAGCTTCAGCATCGATCCGGACATGTCCACGACAATCATGGTCGTGGTGTCGGGAGTGTCCTGTGCGCTGGCGGGCGTCACGAGGGCGCTGAAGGAGAGCGCAGCCAGTGCGCCGAGCGTTCGAGCAATCACGGAAGAGAGTTTCATTGTGCTGCCTTTAGGTTCTTGCGCGCGGTCAAACAGGATCTGGACCACGCAGGAAAGTACGGTTTCTGGGCACCTATTGGGGACGCCTGCTTATACTGATGGCTGTTACAGATGGCCAAACAAACGGCAACGATTTGCCTTTCCAGAAAGGGAATTAGCATCAAGCGACGCAAATTTGAGACAATCATGTCACGATAATTCGATTTTTATGTAAGTGGTTGACAGGGAAAAGCTAAAGCGAAGAGACGATACGCCATGGATTCGCTTTCTTTGAGCCATGTAAATCCGAGATTTTTCCTATTTTCTGCCCTCAGAGTCGGTTGAGGTGGAATCAGAGTCGGAATTCCTGTTTTCGTTCAGAATTGGTCGCGTAATTCTTTGCAAGCCACGTTCTGATCGAAAAAGTCGGGGTTGATTCGTTTTGAAGGCGTGCGGTCTGTAAGGGTCAGGGAGCCTGTTTGCAGGTCAAAGAGGAAGACGCTGGAACCCGCTGTAGTTGCTGGTATTTGGACCGCTGCCTGTCCGGGTGTGCCCGTCTCGCAAAACAGCGCGCCAGCCAGATCCATCGAGCCCATGACGTGGTTGCTGTGACCGGAAAGCGGGATCCGGGCGATTTCATCCAGTTTGCTGCCGTTCCACTGATGGATGCGCAGGGTGGGGCGGATATGCGGTGTTTCGATCACTGCAATTTCCCGACTGCCATCGCCGTCCAGGTCAACCGCGCCATCCAAAGGATTGAGCCAGCGATTGCTGACCCCGATGAAGGTGGATTGCGCCATGGGATAGACAGAGGCTGATTCCATGTCCGTGCCTTCTTCAAAGGCGTAGAGCGCCACCGACGCCCCCCGGTCCTGGTCCGTGACAACGACGATCACTTCCTTCCGGCCATCGTCATCCAGGTCCGTGACCCTCACCTTGCGGTCTTCAAAAACCTGTTCGTAGGGCAGGTTATAGGGTTGGAGCGCTGAACCTTTTTCATCGATGGTCATGAGCGTTCCGTACTCAAACGTTTGGCCGAACACGCCATGCTGATAGCGCTTGGTCGGGTTGGCGAGGCAAACGCCGGTGAGGTCTTCACACGGCCCCAACTTTACGGTGTTGACCACGGCCTGCGCACTGGCCTCGGCCGGTGCCAACGCCATCAGTGCTGCGAAGATGAACATGATTGCGGCGACGATGCTGTCCAGGATGCGTGCGCCGCGTACCGTTGAGAGGACTGGTGCCATTTGTTTTGCTCCGTAACCGATCGAGAAAAACCAAACGAAAGAAGCCACCGTCGCACCCAGAGCGAACCACCAACGGTCCTCGGCAAATTGCGCGCCGGTGGAGCCAAGCTTGACGACAGTGTCGAAGTAGACATGGGGGTTCAGCAAGGAAAAGCCCAGCGTTGTGCTAACAGCGCGCCAGGCGGATGGGGTCGCATCCTGACCGCTGGATAGCCAGCTTTCCTCAGGCTTTTGAAACACCCGACGCAGGCTCACCAGCCCGTACCAGGTCAGAAAGGCTACGGCCATCCACTTGGCAAGAATAGCGATAACGGGGAACTGCTCGATAACCAGAAAGAGCCCGCCAATGCCCAGAAAGATCAGCGTCGCGTCGCATAGAGCGGCGGTCATCGCGGTTGGGAAGACCTGCACCCCTCGAAGGCCTTGGCGTATGACAAAAACGTTTTGTGCACCGATGGCGACAATCAGGCCAAACCCCAGCACAAGGCCAGCCAACGCTGGCGGTAAACTTAACAGATTCATGCGCTTGGCTTATCAGGCGTCGGTGCTCAAGGCCAGCACGCGGCTGATGATGGTCAATGAGCGTCCGCTTTCTTCCATCCATCGGTTACAAGCCTCTTGTGCGGCGCGTTGGGCAGACTTCGTGCTTAGCGCTTTGTCGATAACCCCCGCATGTTTCAACGCGGCTTCGACGCTTGCGCTCCCGATAAAACTCGGAACGCCCATGAAGCGCAGGAAGTATTGGCCCGTGGTCCCGCTCAGCCTTGTGCCTTCCTTTTTCATCTTTTCCAGCAAGGAAAAGTAGTCTGTGGCGGGCCAGTTGCCGACCATCGTGCCAAAGGAACCATAGTCGTCAGCAACGCGCAAAAACCAGTTGGCGTTTTCCTGCACTGATTTGATTTTAGCGCCATGACGAATGATTGACGCGTCGCTGGCCAGTTCGTGCAAGCGTTCTTCGGGGAAGTGTGCAACGGCGCTGGGTACGAAATTCTCGAACGCCGTTTCATGAGATGGCCATTTCTGCTCGACCACTTTCCAGCTGAATCCGGCCGAAAAGACCATGCGTGAGGCTTGTGACAGCCAGCGGTCGTCTGGTATCGCGGCCAGCGCCGCAGGGTCCAGAACCGTCGAATTCGACAGCATGTCTTCGAGCGCTTCGGCGCCGCCTTTCCGGGCCGCAGCCTGCTCATAGATTTCCGAGAACGTGATCATCAGGCAAAACCCAACCTAAAAGCCGCGACCGTCTTTGAGGAACTCGATCTCTTCAGCCGTGGAATCGCGGCCCAGAACCTCATTTCGGTGAGGATAGCGGCCAAAGCGTTGAAGCACCTTTGTATGGCCGCGCAGGGACTGAAGATTTTTCTCCATACCCGGACCATCAAACAGCTTCTCCGCAATTTCGTGCATGGGGAGACTCTCGGCGTGCATGAACGGCATGTAAAGGAAAGCCAGATTTTCCGGGGGAAGCTTCTTGTCGTCACCGACTGCAATCGCTTCCTGCGCAAGGACCAGCGCGATGGTGTCATAGGCGAAACTGCGCGGATCGTTGCGGAACAGATTTCTGGAGAACTGATCCAGCACAATGATCTCCGCCAAACGACCCTGTGGTGTTTCCCGCCACTCGAACAGCTCGCCATGTATGGCGGCGGTGTGCGTGTGGCCAAAGCGGGTGGCGATGGCTTCATCGACCTCGGCAAACGTGTTGAACCACTGCTGAGGCGTCAGTTCTTCGTACCAAAAGGTCAGAACATCTTGGGGAGTTGTCAGGGCCACAGGCCAATCCTTGAAGATCTAAAGAGAAGCGCGAAGTTGATCGCGCACGGGGAGAAACAGCTCGATAATCTGCTGATACAGCGCTTGCTTGAATGGAACAATCAGGTCGAGTGTCTCTTCGAGTTCGACCCACTGCCAGGCGCTGAATTCCGGGTGTTTGGTCTCGATATTCACATCTGAATCTGACCCCAGAAACTGCAGGCCGTACCACTTCTGCTGCTGACCGATATAGGAACCGCGCCATAGCTGCTTTCGCAGTTCTTCGGGAAAATCATAGCTGAGCCAGCCATCACCGCCGCCCAGCGGTGTGGTGAGATGGCTGCCGATGCCCGTTTCTTCTTCTAATTCGCGCAGGGCTGCGGTCTCCGGGTCTTCGCTGGGGTCGAGACCGCCCTGTGGCATCTGCCAGGCTGGACCGGGGTTATCAATCCGCTGCCCAACCCAGACCTTGGCCTGTGCGTTAAACAGCACGACACCCGCGCCACGTCTGTAGCGCGGGTCAAGTTGCTCGTTTCCAGACATCAGTTCTGGAAAATCGCGATGCCGCGGATCAGGTCTTTGGCGCGAACCAATTGGAAGTCAAAGAACTCTTCTGCTGGCTCTTCTTCTTCTTCTGCGGTTTCTTCGTCGCCCTCTTCCCCGTCAGCAGGGGTTTCACCATCTTGGCCTTCGCCCTCACCTTCGATGCCTTCTTCGCCTTCGGAAGGAGCCTCTTCGTCTGTTGCGGTTTCGTCAGCGGGGGTCGCGTCTTCGGTTTCCTCGCCTTCGGCCGCACCATCATCCAGCGCGTTGTTGAAGTCGCTTTCGTAGCGGAAGTTTTCCGAGCTGTAGCCTTCCAGCGGTTCCAGCTTAGCGAGTTCCACCAGAATATCCGGCTCGATGCCTTTTGCCTGAATGGAGTCCCCAGACGGCGTGTAGTAGCGCGCCGTGGTCAGACGCAGACCGCCCTGGTCGCCCAGTCCGATCAGGGTCTGGACGGAACCCTTACCAAAGGTCGGCGTACCCAGCAGAATTCCCCGCTTGTGATCCTGTAAAGCGCCGGCCACGATCTCGGAAGCCGAGGCCGAACCGCCGTTGATCAGCACCACCAATGGCTTGCCGTTAATCAGATCGCCTTTTTCTGCGAAGTAAGACGCATCTTCGGCGCTATCCCGATTGCGGACAGACACGATCTCGCCCTGCTCCAGGAAAGCATCGGCAACGCGGATGGACTGATTGAGATTACCGCCCGGATTGTTGCGCAAGTCCAGAATGTAGCCGACAAGTTCAACGTCGTTTTCTTCAGCCTCTTCCTGCAGCTTGGCGATTTCGGTTTCCAGGCTCTTGCCCGTGGTGCCGAGGAAGCGGTTGATTCGGATGTAGCCGATATCACCGTCTTCGATGATAGTCCGTACGGACATCAGCGGAATGTTGCCGCGGGTAACGGTGACGTCGAATGATTCCTGTGTCGCCGGGCGGTAGACGCTCAGCGTGATATCGCTGCCGAGTTCTCCGCGCATGATCTCAACGGCCTGATCGAGTGTCTTGCCTTGCACGCTTTCCCCGTCGAGCGCGGTAATCAGGTCTTCAGCCTGTAAGCCCGCGCGTGCGCCCGGTGTGTCATCAATGGGCGCGATGACTTTGACGTAGCCGTCTTCCATCGTCACCTGAATGCCAATCCCGCCAAAGGTGCCGCGCACGTCTTTGCGGGTTTCTTCATAGGCTTCCGGGGGCTCAAAGGCAGAGTGCGGATCGAGGCTTTGCAGCATGCCCTGAATGGCCGCTTCGATAAGTGACTTTTCATCGACTTCTTCGACGTAGTTCTGACGAACCGTATCGAACACGTCCCCGAATAGCTTGAGCTGGCGATAGGTTTCATCATTCTGAGCCGTACTCAAAGGCGCCCAAACCGCAGCGCCTATTACGCCTGCCGCCAGAACGGCGCTGATGCCACGACGGAATATCTTATTCATTGGTTATCGATCCCACTAAAGCCAGAGGATCAACCGATTCCTGATTGACCCTGAATTCAAAATACAAGCGCGGTGCCTGAGAAGGCTTTGTCACGGCCTTTGTCGCCATCAAGCCCAACGGCGCCCCCTGTCTAACCCAGTCGCCAACAGAAATGGCAAAACTATGGAGTCCAGCCACTAACGTAGCGCCTTGGCCTTCATGTTCAATCACGACAAGGTTACCGAAGGACCGATAGGGTGCTGCATAAACGATTTTGCCCTCAAACGGGGCGTAAACCGTAGCACCGGGGCGGGAGAGGAGCTGGGCTCCCTTCGCATAGACACCGGCTGGATCATCAGGATCCTCCTGACCAAAGCCAAAGCGAACCTGATAGGTTTTGAGCGGCATGAGCAAGGGGCGAAGGTCGAGAGCCTGCTGGTACGCTGGGAAGGCCTTGAAATCACTCGGACGCTCAGCAAAAACGCCTTCCGGCAAGGGTAAGGCGTCCAGCTTAATGTCGCCAGCACCAACGCCAACTGACGCCGAAGCTACGCCTTCCATCATCAGTGCCGAGCGCAGTGATTCCACAGCATCGTTCAAGGTAAACACGCGGATCCGCAAGGCATCCAGTGGTGCGAGTTGCTGAAGCGTCGTATCGATGTTTTGCGCCAGATCCTGCTCAACGAACCGTGCGAGTGCTCGGGCCTGCAGATCTTCGACGCCCAGGTCTGACACCGGCCACGTATCCTTGAGCTGGCTCAATTTACTGGCCAAGGCCAAAGCATTGGCGCGGTAATGCTGCAATTGCACCGTTTGCGCATTCAATTCGGCTGCTTGTGTCTGCGCTTCCTTGAGTTGGGTTGTCAGCCCAAGCAAGGCGCGGGTGCGCTGCTCGGTGGTGTCTTCTGCGCCAGCGCTGCTGGAACACAGAAGCAGCAGACCATAAAGGAGGGCATGAAGGCACCGCATCAGATCAGCGAAACCCCGGTCATTTCCGAAGGTTGTTCTACCCCCAGCAATGCCAAAAGCGTCGGTGCAAGATCACCCAGACGCCCATTCTTGAGTATCAGTGAACCTTTCTCCGCGCCGACCAGAGCCAGCGGGACCAAGTTGGTGGTGTGAGCGGTGTGAGAACTCGAGTTGCTCAGTCCTTGGGTCTTTATGGAAGTGGGAGACGTGCTCGAAC
>JBMTIF010000122.1:0-6751 GCA_049437045.1 Alphaproteobacteria bacterium
CGTTCGCTGAATGGCCCGTTCCATTTCGCCGGTAAAGGACCCTGAATTACCAGGGTCGTCGAGTTTGACGTAATCAACCGTCCACCCATCCGCTCGCAAGTGTTCAGCGAAATGGCGCATGCTGGAGAGGATGAAAGCAATCTTCTTTTTGTGGTGAGGGACGTAGGTCGTCTCCTCAGCCACTTCGACCATCAAAACTCGGTCGCGGGCCGGGTCCGCAGCGGCGAGAGAGGAGAGATTGGCCGAAAGCTGGTCGCCCATCACCAGAATAAGACGGGATGCTTCAAGGCTCATGCGGGGATTTCCTTGCCTTGCCAGTCAAAAACCTTGCCTGAGTCCGCGGGGCTCAAGGCATTGATAACATTCAACAGGTGGTCGGCTGACTGCGCGGGTGTAAATAGCTTTTCCGCTGGGACACCGCGCTGAAACGGTGTCGACAGTGCTGTGTCAACGGTTCCCGGATGAAGGCCCGCGACGATGAAATCCGGGGATCGCAGCGCCTGCTCGATGGCGTAGTTCTTCAGCAGCATGTTCAAGGCGGCTTTCGATGCGCGGTAGGCATGCCATCCGCCCAGCCGGTTATCGCTGATGGACCCGACGCGGGCTGACAAGGCTGCAAAAACAGCTCGTCCCTGGCGCGGCATGATCGGGATCAAGTGTTTGGCGATGAGGCCGGGGATGATGGTGTTGACGTGGAAAATGGTTTCAAACGAACTCTGTTGCTGCGCCTTTAGCGTTTTCTCTGGCAGCAGGTCAGCGTCCGTATGAGACAGCAATCCAATAGCGCTGATACACATCGTCAATGGGCCCGCTTCGGCAACCTGCGCGGCGAGGTCAGAAAGGCTTTGGTCGTTGAAGTCAGCCATTACCAATGGACGCGCATCCCCGCAGTCGAAACCGCGGCGCGAGACGGCAAATACGGTGTCAAAACCGCCGCTGGAGGTCAGTCCGTGGCACAGCGCGCTACCTATGCCACCGCTTGCACCGAAAACAATTGCGTTCATGAGCCATAAGGTAGGGCGCTGGGCCAAAGGGCAATCCCGTCAATGTGTCGCGACCGATCTGTCACGATTTCGCTCCATGATCGTGGATGCTCCTCAGTTTTTTAATGGAACAGCGACGACTTTCATGATTGCGAGCAGGAAATGGTTGTTGCACGTTCATGGGCATTGGGTTTGTTACACGAGGATTGATTTCGATGGTTGCTAGTATTTTGAATTTTGAAAAAACGGATGCGCCATTCCGCGCTGATCCGGCTCATTCCTTCACCATGCCTGCGCGTTTTTATACCAGCGCAGAGGTTTATGAGCTGGAGAAAGACGCGATTTTCTACAAAACTTGGCACTACGCCTGTCACGTCAGTCAAGTCAGCCAGCCCGGTGCGTTCTTTGCCACGAAAATCCATGAACAAAATCTGTTCATCACCCGGGGAAAAGACAACGAGCTGCGTGCTTTCTACAACGTCTGCGCTCACCGAGGGCATGAACTGGTCGAAGGCAGTGGTCGAAAGAGCCTGATTACCTGTCCTTATCATGCTTGGACATTCGATCTGGAAGGCAATCTGGTTTCCGCCCGCAACTCGGAAAATGTTGCCAACTTCAACCGCTGCGAATTCTCGCTCAAGCCCGTTCGGTTGGAAGTTTTTTGCGGCATGGTGATGATCAACCTCGACATGGACGCCACGCCGTTTACCGAGCAATTCGACGGCCTTGAAGACGAAATTCGCCAGTATATGCCTTCGGTCGATGAGTTGTCGTTTGCTCAGCGGGATACCTTTGATGTTGCGTCAAACTGGAAGGTGCTCGTGGACAACTTCCTCGAATGCTACCACTGCGCGCCGGCTCACTTGGATTTCGTGGATCTGGTGGACATGAATTCCTATCGGACCATTACGCACAAACGCTATTCCTCTCAGTGTGCAGCCGCGCCAAGGACGACCGACAGCAAGGCTTTCAGCTTTACCCCGGGGGACGTGGACTTCGGGTACGCCGGGTTCTTTGTGTGGCCGAATATGACAATCTGGATTTATCCCGGAGAGGCAAACCTTTCGATCCTGCAAATGAACCCGACGGAGCCTGCGCGCACTTTGGAATATCAGGATTGGTTCACCCCGGGCGGCGTGCTGACCCCGCAACTCAAAGAGGCTGCGGATTATCAAAAGGACGTGCTTCAGCCCGAGGACATCGGCCTATGCGAAAGCGTGCAGAGAGGGCTGTACTCGAAGGGGTACAATCAGGGCCGTTTCATCGTGGACAAAGGCAAGACCGAGTTGAGTGAACATGCCGTGCATCACTTCCAGACTATGGTTATGGAAGCGCTGGGCTTCGAGCTGGAATAGACCCGCTAAAACCGCGATAGCCGGAAAGGCGACAGGTCAATCGCCGGTGTCTGATCGGTTAGGACATCGGCAATAAGCTCTGCCGTGCCTGCCGCCTGCGTCAGACCCAAATGGCCATGACCAAAGGCGTAGATCACCCGTCTGGCTGCTGCTGAGTGATCCAGCAGAGGCAAGCTGTCCGGCAGGGAAGGCCGGAAGCCCATCCACTGTTTGCCGCCTTCGGTGTTCAGCGATGGCATGAACTTTCTTGCCTTTTGCAATAAAATGTCGGCGCGCCGCATGTTCGGTGGCAGCTTCAGCCCACCCAATTCAACCGCCCCGCCAACTCGCACGCCGCCTTTGTTACTGGTCACCACAAATCCATGCCCGGCAAAGGTTAGATGCGTGCGGAGATCAAAGGCGCCAGCGGGCAGGGTGGTATTGTAGCCGCGTTCGGTTTCCAGCGGTACGGGTTCACCCAAGGTGCGGCTCAGATGATGAGAGAAGGCACCAGCAGCAACAACGGCAAAGTCCGCTGTTCGCGGTCCTTCGGCGGTCTGCAAGACAGCCGTCGCGCCATCCTCCGACAGGCTTTTGATTTCGACGGTTTCAAACGCTCCACCACGGCTGAGAAAAACCTGCGCGAGGTGCTGTCGCCATGCTTGCGGCTCAACAACGTTGATCCACGTCGGCGTAAATCCTGCGTGAGTGAAACGCGGATCGAGGCCAGGTTGGATTTCGGCGATGGCTTCGGCGCTTTCGAAGGTGTCGAAAGGGATGCCGTGGTCTCGGCGCAAGTCCCATTCCGGCTTTGTTGCGCGAAATTCGACAGCACCTTCATAAAGCTGCAACTGGCCCTGTCGCAGCATCATGCCCTCACCGTCAACGTCCGCGACCAAACGCTCCAGCGCTTCACGACAGTGCAGCATCAGACGACTTTGCGCTGCGACGCCGGCTGCATAGCGGTCGGGTCGACTGGCCCGCCAGAAACGGAGCATCCACGGCGCTATGTTCAGGGCGTATTGCGGTGGAATGGACAGCGGGCCCAGAGGGTCGAACAACCACTTTGGTGCCTTGCGCATGATACCGGGTGTAGCCAATGGCATGACATCGGTGAAGGCAAAGGCCCCGGCATTTCCTGCGCTGGCTCGACTGTCTGAATCCAAGGGTTCGCGGTCATAAAGGCATACCTTGAAACCCCGTCTTTGCAGTTCCAGTCCGATGCTGATGCCGATGATTCCTGCGCCGATAACGGCGACGCTGCCAGATGTGCTCATGGGTCTGTCAGGCTCACAACCGCACACCGTCTCGGAAGGGATCGGCTGGGTCAAAAACCAGATGCGCTTCAGCCATCACGTGCGCCTGACCGCGCAAGGTTGGCAGAACACCACCGTTTGGCCCGGGTTGATAGGAGATGTCAAAACAGCTGCCGATGATACTTTGCTGAGTGATGACTTTCCCGGGCAGCAAGAGCCCCTTGGCGGCCAAGGTTGCCAGCCGGGCAGAACAGCCGGTGCCGCAAGGGGAGCGGTCGTAGGTGTCATCAGGGCAAAGGACAAAGCTTCGGCTGTGAATCGTTGGATCGGGGCTGTGACCATGAAGGATCACATGGTCGATAAGCTCTTCACCTAGACCTGGAACCCGCTGGGCATTGGCCGCTTCGCGGATGGCGACGGCCAAGTCTGTTAGCGCGCGGATATTGTGCGTTTCAACCGCCATAGGGCTGGGGTCGATGATGTAGAACCAGTTGCCACCGTAGGCAACATCGCCGGTGACGGCGCCAAAGCCCGGCACGTCGATGGTCAATTGTTCTGTTACCAGTCGGCTCTCGACATTGCGGACTGTTACAGTGTGAGGGTCATGGAGTTCGACCCCCACTTGTCCGGCGCGCGTATCAATGAGGTGTTGGCCGGGCTGGATTTTACCCATGTGCGCTAGCGTGACGCCCAAACCAATGGTGCCATGACCGCACATCCCGATTACAGCAGCAATGTCGAAGTAAATCACGCCAGTAACGCTGTCGGGCGAGGTTGGTGGGACCAGCAGAGCGGCTACCATCGCTGGTTGGCCGCGCGGCTCGGCCAGCACGGCGTTCAGAAAATCCTGATGATCGCGGGCAAGCACTTGAGCCTGTTGCTCAATGCTACCGCCCCCCAAATCGGGACCGCCACTGAGAATCACACGGGTCGGCTCGCCGCCCGTATGACTGTCGATCACATGCATTCAGCGATCACTCCACCCTGCGCACTCCAGTCCGCAAACCACGCCTTGAACAGACGGTATTGGTCTTCGCAGAACTGCTGCTGAGAGGCGGATAGCGCGTCGGTTTCGTTGAATTGCAGGCGGTAGTCTTCATCCCCTGCGACCACAGCCAGCTGCTTGTAGTACATCACCAGATCCGGGCCTTCGTCGTAGCTGGATAGCACGTGGATGGCTTCTGTCAGTTCCTGTGCCCTGACGCGGGCCTCAGCGTTGCCTTGCGCGGCTTTTTTGCTGAGTGCTTCGAGCAAAAGGACTTCGCGTGGCAGCACGTTGCCGATCCCGGTAATAGCACCGGTCGCACCGCAGTTGACGATGCCGTGGTAAACCTGCGTATCCACACCGATCATCAGCGCGACCTGATCGTCCTGAGAGGTAATGTGCTCAGCGGCATAGGTGAGATCGTCGGCGCCGCCAAATTCCTTGAAGCCGACCAGATTGGGGTGCTCGGCCCGAAGCTTGAAGAACAGCTCGGCCCGAACCGTAAAGCCATAGTAGGGGCTGTTGTAGATTACCGCAGGCACGTCAGGGGCTGCTGACAGGATTGACTTGAAATGATGCCACTGCGCGCTGTTCGATGGACCACGGGACAGTACTCTTGGGATCACCATCAAACCGGTCGCGCCCACCTTTTGCGCATGGGCAGACAGTGCGGTGGCAGACTTGGAGTTGATTGCGCCCGTGCCGACAACAACCGGAACACCTGCGCCAACCAGCCGCTCGACGCCTTCCATCCTTTGCTCATCGGTCAGCAATGGCCAGTCTCCCATAGAGCCGGCATAGATAACCGCGCTCATGCCCGCATCGATCATTTCCTTGCCCTTGCGCACCAAGGAATCAAAATCGGGCGTGCGGTCGGGCAGGCAGGGCGTCATCAGCGCAGGCATCATGCCCTGGAAAACGGAAGCAGACATAGAAAAGGCTCCAGCGTGGGATTGAAGATCGCCGGAGCCTATCAAGGCTTTTCAGACTTGGAAACGGCCATAAAGGAATGACCGTGAAATCAGCGGTCAGAACACAGCATCTGAACAGCCCGACGGTCCAGACCACGCAGTTCTCCATGACCGCCGAACCGATACTCAAAGTACTCGTTCACCTGCATGTCCGACCGCTGATCCAGAGCCTCGTGAAGGGCACGAGCGTTTTCAACAGGGACGATTTGATCCCTTGCGCCGTGGTGGGTTTGAACGCGGCGGGGCAGTTGGTCGGCAAAGTGCAAAGCGGAACCTGCCAGTAGCTTACGACGCAATGAAGTTTCACTCATTTGACCCCGCAAATAGGCTCGCATCCATTGGGCCGGAAAGCCGTAAAATGGTCCGAGATCCTCACCGTAGTAGGTCTCGCGAACCCGGTCCGCCATCTCAAAGTGGGTGAGCACGTCGGTCGGGCCAAAGACGTTGACCACGCGGTCCACACGCGGATCACGGATCCCAAGTAACAGCGACACACCGCCACCGCGCGAGTAGCCCCAAGCGCTAACGTCCTCTTTTTGCGCGCCGGGATAGTGTCGAATAACGCCGCTGATGAGTGCCATCGTATCGTCGACGTCGCGGTCGATCAGGCTTTGTTGACCCGTGCTGCGATAGGTTTGGCCTTCGAACCGCAAAGGCTCGCCCCGGTAACTGGGAACGACGACGAAGAAATCCGCCAAACAGTCTTCAGCCACATGCAAAGCCCAATCTGCATCGGCACCTTCCCAGCCACCGTGATTGAGAACAAGGATGGGCGCAGCCTGTCCAGGGCGGTGGTTTGCGGGTGAACGTATCGCCGCAAAATGCCGATTGCCGTCCAAGGTGTGACTCACGATGTCCAGCTTGAAGCCGTCGTCTTCATGGCTTTGTTCAACCCGCCACCCTTGGGCCGGTTGAGAGCGTCCAGCCCAATCTGTGAGAACAGCACGCTTTTCCGCAGCGGTGGGTGGGGTGAAAATCTGGTCGAAAGCATCGGCTTGAGCAGAAGAGGCAAGGGCTGCAAGCCCTGCGAACGCGCTGAGCAGGGCGATGCTCGCTGCTCTAAAGGTTGTGGGGAGTCGCATGATGGTTCCTGTGGGTTGGGCGAGGGGTTTGTCTCTAGCTTTACACAGGCCGAAGCACGGAATGTTTACACAACGCTAAATCTTTTTGGATCACCGACAAGATTCCCGATCGATAACCCGGGGCTGAATGAGCAGAGAGG
>JBMTIF010000123.1:0-6749 GCA_049437045.1 Alphaproteobacteria bacterium
ACCTGATCAAGCGCTCCTTCACCCTGCCCTTCGACCAGCTTGTCTAGGCCAATTATGTGTACGGAACCTAGTTGCCGGTGCCAGTTCAGCTTTCCACGATCACTCAAATAGCCATCTTCGATGAAGGCCTCTCGCAAAGGCGCGCGTGAGTCGTGGTTCCCGGGAATCACAAACAATGGCAACTCCAGAGGAGCAAGCAGGCGCTTGAACCTTTCGTAGCTCGTCCGACTGCCGTCTTCGCTCAGATCACCGGTTACCAGAACCGCATCAATGCCACCAAGCTGAGCCTTGATGTCGCACAGCCGCGCTACCAGTCGCGCCAATGGCGCGCTGGAATCAAGCAAACCGGACACCAGCTCACCCTCAGCCACAATGTGAGTGTCAGAAAGCTGTAGCAGGGTCGTCATTTGATCCCCGCTCGCAAGAACGCCTGCACGAACTGGCGCTGGAATAGCAGGAAGGCCACAAGCAAGGGGGCAACGGACATCATGGTTGCAGCCGAGATCACACTGATGTCCACACCATTCTCGGGCGCGCCAAAAATTGACAACCCGACGGTCAGTGGTCGGGTATCCGGCGAGTTGGTAACGATCAGAGGCCAGAGGAAATTGTTCCAGTGGGTCGAGACCGATACCAGAGCATAAGCAAGATAGGTCGGCTTGGCCAAAGGCACATAAACCCGCCACAGAATTCCCAGCAGGCTGCACCCCTCGATCCGGGCGGCTTCGTGCAGCTCAATCGGCACCGACTTGAACGACTGCCGCATCAGGAAAATGCCGAAGGCGCTGGCCATGTAGGGCATGCCGACCCCAAACAGGCTATCAAACAGCCCCAAGCGCGAGACCATGGCGTAGTTCTCGACAATCAGCACTTCGGGCAGGATGAACAGTTGCATAAGCACAAGTATGAAAACGAAATCCTTGGCCGGAAAATCCATCTTGGCAAAGGCGAAGCCTGCGAGTGTGGTGAAAAAGAACTGCCCGATCAGGACGATAGTCACCAGCAGGAAGGTGTTGAGGAAGTAGCGTAACCAGGGCGCGCCTTCCCAAGCGGTGCGGAAGTTGTCCAGTGTCCAGGCAGAGAGCAAGTTGAAGCTCACCGCATCCGAACTGGTGTGGAACGCCGCCCAAAAAGCGAACAACAACGGGGAAATCCAGATCAGAGCCAGCAGGATCGCGCCTGCCTGCTCCAGCATTGTACCGAGCCTGCTCATTGATAATGCGTCCTGCGGTCAATGAAGAACAGCTGGACAGCTGCAACGACACAAAGCACGGCCAGCACCAGAATGGTCATGGCAGCAGCATGAGGCGCGTCGAAGAAGGCAAAAGCCATTTCCCATATGTAATAAAGGATCAGTTTGGACGCGTCCGATGGCCCGCCTTTAGTCAAAATGAACAGATGGTCGATCAGCTTCACCGAATTGATTGTAGCATTGACCATGATGAACAGTGTTGTTGGCATCAGCAAAGGCAGCACGATTCGCCGGGTATAGGTCCAGCGACTTGCACCTTCGATGTCGGAGGCTTCTTTGAGGTCTTCCGGGATCGTCTGGAGCGCAGCCAGATAAAAGATCATGAAAAACCCTGCTTCTTTCCAGATGGTCACGATGATTACGGCCCAAAGCGCAGTCTGGGGCTGGCCCAACCAGTTGACTGACGGCAAGCCAAACAAGCCGCCGATCTGATCAAGCACGCCAAGGCCGGGGGTGTAGAAAAACAGCCATAGATTCGCGGCTGCAATCATGGGCAGCACGGTCGGAGTGAAGTACGCCGTGCGCACAAATCCGCGTGCCGGAATCTTCGAATTCGCCCACAGCGCCATGGCCAGAGCGATGATGATGGAGACGGGAATCGTCACGGCTGCATAAAGCAGGTTGTTTTTGACAACGACCCAGAACGTCGGGTCAGCAAAGAGGTCGGAGTAATTTTCTAATGCAATGAATTCAGAGGGTCTGCGCCGGGTCCCCCGCGAAAACAGGCTCGACCAGAACGTTGCGGCTGATGGATAGAAGGCAAAAATCGACAGCATTACGGCGGCCGGCGTCAAAAGAAGCCACCCATAAATCGCCTGTCTTCGGCGCTCCAGATTTACCCGCTTGTTCATGTTTTTGGACCTTGAACGGCAAAAAGGAAGAAGCACCGGTTCGCTGAGGAACCGGTGCCATGAAAGGTCTTAGCGGTAGGCTTTCAGCAGACGTTCTGCTGCAGCCTGCGCTTCGCCAAGGGCGTCTTCTGCACTCTTGGAGTCTGTCAGTGCTGACTGGATGGCATTGTTCAGGCCATCACGCACACGCGCGGTCTCAAAGGTCGAGAACTCGGCAACAGCGTTTTCAAGCTGGTTCCGAGCGACCAAAGCCGGTGGGAAAGCTGCCGTGTATTCCTTAAGCGCATCGGTTTCGTACGCAGCTGGAGATACGCCCATGTAGCCCGTAGCAATGGACCAGGCCGCAGCCTGCTCAGGCGAGGTCATGAACTGGATCAGCTTGAGAGCAGCAGCACGCTCTTCATCGGAGGTATCCTTGAAGACGTAGAAGTTACCGCCACCCGTTGGCGAACCCTTGCGGACATTGGCCGGCAGCTCAGCAACGCCGAAGTCAAAGCTGGCATTGTCCTTAACCGCACGCAAGTTACCGGTAGAGTGCCACATCATGGCCGTCTGACCTTCGAGGAAAGCCTGACGCAGAGTACCCCATTCCAGGGTGCCGGTTGTCATGATGCCATGTTCGGCAGACAGTGACTTCCAGAACTCCAGCGTATCAACAACGGTTTCGTCATCGAAGAAGGTGGTCAGACCATCGTTCGACATGATCTCCATACCGTTCTGGATCGCCAAAGCCTGGAACATCCAGTAGGGATAGCCCGTTGATGGAATCATCAGGCCATAGGTGTCGTCGTTGGTCAGCGCCTTACCCATGGAAATGATTTCATCCCAGGTCGTTGGCGGTGCTTCGGGGTCCAGACCCGCCGCAGCGAACTGTTCCTTGTTGTAGTAGGCTACGATGGTCGAACGCTGGAACGGAATGCCCCATGTCTGGCCTTCAATCCGGCCATTGGCCATCAGTGCAGGGTAGAAGCTGTTGAGCCAGTCTGCATCATCGGTCAGCGCTTCAAACGGCAGGATCAGATCCTGCTCGATCAGGTCGTAAGCGTCGATCGAGAACATAACCGCCAGCTGCGCTGGATCACCGGAGTTCAGGGCTGACAGCGCACGGACACGCGTGTCATCGTAGTTACCGGAGTAAACAGCATTGACCTTGATGTCCGGGTTCTCCGCCTCAAAGTCAGCAACAATGCTGTCCACCACTTGAGTCAGAGCGCCACCTACCGCAATCGGGTAGTACATGGTCAGCTCAGTTTCAGCCGCAGCAGGCAAGGCCACCCCAGCTGAAAGCACGACTGATAAGCCGATACCTTTTAGTTGTTTCATAGTCTCATCCTCCCTTTGGATCTCTCACTACTTTTCGGATACTTGCTCGGAAACGCGCCTGCCGGCTTCGTCGAAGACGTGCAGATCATGGTTGCTGAAGGTCACATCCATGCGTTCACCCACTGGAACCAGCGAAAGGCCCGGCTTCATGACTGTCAGTCCACGAATGCCTTTGTGTTCCAGCCCGATTAGGGTCTCGTTGCCCAGGAATTCAGCCTCACTGACGATGCAGGACAGGCGTCCCTTCCCTTCTTCGGCAATCTCCACTTTTTCCGCGCGCACCCCCAGGGTCCGGTTCGGCGCAAAGCCCTCGACGATGCCCGGCTCGATCAACGCCATTGGCGGGGCTCCGACAAACTCGGCCACAAAGGTATTGGCCGGTCGGTTGTATAGATCATCCGGGGAACCGATTTGCTGGATCCGCCCGTCGCGCATCAGCACAATCTTGTCCGCGAGGCTCATGGCCTCAGTCTGGTCGTGGGTTACGTACACAACGGTGATGCCCAGATCCCGTTGCAGCTTTTTGATGTCCTTGCGCACCGAATTGCGGAGTTTGGCGTCAAGGTTGGACAGCGGTTCATCCATCAGACAAAGCCGCTGACCCGCCACAATCGCACGGGCCAAGGCAACCCGCTGACGCTGTCCACCTGACAACTCGCTTGGCTTTCTGTTTTCCAGCCCGAGTAGACCTGTGATCTCCAGCGCGCGGTTCATTTTCTCGCGACGTTCAGCGCGGGGAACCCGCCGGACCTTCAGGCCGAAGACAACGTTCTCCGCCACCGAAAGATGCGGGAACAAGGCGTAGGACTGAAACACCATCGAAAGATTGCGCGCCGAAGCCGCGCTGGTCGTGACGTCCTTGCCTTCGATCAGAATCTGACCCTCATCCGGGATCTCCAGACCGGCGAGCAGGCGTAGCGTCGTGGACTTTCCGCAGCCCGAAGGGCCAAGCAGAGCCACAAAGGAGCCCTCGTCAATGTCGAGCGAAATCTCTTCAACGCCTAACTGACCATTCCAGCGCTTGGCTACGTCTTGAAGAACCACAAAGGGCTGCGTGTCCATCTCTATTCCCTTTCCGCCAAAATCAGTCGATCGCCAAGATCATCGAGCAGCTGTCCAAAGGGTTGCTCCGGGCGTCGATCGAGGATGACGTAGTCCATGTCACAGATGTTCTCGCCCACGGCCGGGGCCATGCGGCCGAATTTGGTACGATCGAGCACCAGAAGGGATACTTCAGCATTCTCCCGAATGCGCTCACGCGCGCGCACTTCTGCAGCGTGAAACTCAAGCAGACTTCCAGTTTCGGTCACGCCAGCGACGCCAAAGATGCCAAAATCTGCGCGGTACTGCCCAAACAGCTTAAGCACCTCGTCCCCAAGGATATCCCGGTCGGGCAGACGCACTTCGCCGCCGGGCAAGATAATCCTGTTGGACTGCTCCTCACTCAAAGCCATCGCGGCGCTGAGATTGTTGGTGATGACAGTCAGCTCCTTGCGGTCTCGCAAAGCACGCGCAACGTTCAGCGGTGTGGAACCGATCGAGATGAAAATCGTCGAACCGTCCTTGATCAGGGCGGCGGCGGCCGTCGCAATGTCTCGCTTTTCAGAAATGTTGGTGCCGGCTCGCTGATCAAAAGGCGTATTCAAATATTCCTCCGCCAACTCTATGCGGCCATGCCGACGCCGAAAGGCCTCGGCATCGCAGATGATGTCGACGTCGCGACGGATGGTCTGCATGGACACATCAAAGATTTCAGCTAATGAACCCACAGAAACAGCCCCTCGTTCGTGCACGAGCTCTACAATCTGACTGCGCCTGTTTCGCTTCTTTGCTGACATCAAAACTCCCCTGATGTTGGAGCAGCCTGGCAAACGGCACCCCTCGATCTAGCCCTCACTCTAGTCGAACTAAATTACAAAAAACCTTCCAAAACAACATTTTTTTAGTCATATTGCCTTTGTAATCCTTGTTTTAGTGGGGAAATGGTAAATTTTTCCCTATTAAAATGTCGCTTTGTCTGTTTTGATGTCGTGTGAAAGTGACCACTGAGTCGAGCATTCTGGCTGTGCTGCCACCCCCAAACCGCCCCGGGCGGACAAACTTCATTGGTGTTATTCCCCTATGCTGACGACCCCCTCGATTTTCGACCGCTATCAGGAGGTGAGAGTCCGCATGCCACAGGCGACGACTGCACGGGCAACCCGGGAGATTTCAGCGCTGACCGACATAACGGATGAAGTTACAGCCTTCGTCTTTGATGCTTTTGGCGTGCTTAATGTTGGTGAGACGTTGATCGAGGGCGCAGATCGCCGCTTGGACCAGCTTCGCGCCTTGGGTTGTCACATTCGCATCCTGACGAATGCTGCAAGCTATGATCGAGCAGGTGCCGTCGAAAAGTTTAACCGCCTCGGCCTGAGTATCGAAGCCAATGAGATCATCACCAGTCGAGACGCTGCGCTGGCCGAACTAAACCAAAACCTTTGGGGTGCCATTGCGGCCCCCGAAGATGAACTCGAAGATATCGGCGTAGACCTGCTGCGGCTCGGGGATCGGGAAGAGGACTTCGACCGTGTCGGGGGCTTTCTGTTTCTTTCTTCCTCTGGCTGGACCACCGCAAGGCAGGAACTGCTGCTGGCATCGCTCCAGCGCAGCAAACGCCCAGTCTTGATTGCCAATGCAGACCTTGCCGCCCCGCGCGATCATGGCTTTAGCCTTGAACCTGGCCATTTCGGCCATCTGCTGATGGATGAGGGCATTGATACCGTTCGCTTCTTTGGCAAGCCCTTTGAGGAAGTTTATCAGCTGGTTGAACAATCCTTGAGTGGCGTGCCCGTGAACCAGATCGCTATGTGCGGAGATACGTTACACACTGACATCATGGGCGCTGCCGCCCGGCACTGGCGCACAGTGCTGGTGACGCAAGATGGGCTGTTCTCCGGCCATGACACTCTGGGGTATTGCCAGAAATCCGGCTTGCATCCTGACTGGCGCTTGGCCCGGATTTAGGCCAGTTTTCCGCATCCATTTATCCAAAAACCTCCTCGAAAAGGCACGATGAAATGCGCTGGCTTTGAGGAGTGAAAAAGCCTCTGAGTGCAAGCTCCCAGCCGCAGCAGCCGGTTCCGTCGGAGCTGCAGACCTGAGGCTAGCAGCAGTAAGCTCCTGCCAATGGTCGCAGAGCCTTGCACAAAGACTCTTCGAGATGGTCTTTAGTGGCGGATGAGTCACCTGTTAGGGTGAAGTTTTCGCTGCTGGAGATAGCGATCCCTTACCGTCATTGCAGGTCGATCCAGATACTTTGGTTGTGCGTTGTAGCGTCGCCG
>JBMTIF010000124.1:0-6739 GCA_049437045.1 Alphaproteobacteria bacterium
CAATGACGGCAGGGCAGACCCGTGGGGCGGTTTCTGGCTCAGCACCATGACCCACGCGATGGAGCCGGGGCTTGGGCGAATATACCGCTGGTATCAGGGCGAGCTGCGGCAGCTGATCGACGGTTTGGCTTGTCCAAACGCCATCTGCTTCTCGCCAGACCGACAGGTTGGCTACTATGCCGACTCAATGCCCGGTAAGATATATTGCCACGAGCTCGACCCCGAAACCGGATGGCCCACCTCGGAAGCACGTGTCTTTGTAGAGGGTCAAAAGGGCGCGCCGGATGGGGCTGTGACAGCGCGGGACGGGACGGTGTGGAACGCCGAGTGGGGGCAGGGCCGATTGCTGGCCTTTGACCCGGAAACCGGTGCGCTCAGCCGACATTTTGACCTTCCGGCCCGGCAGTTAACCTGTCCGGCCATAGACCCGGAAACGGGCCGGGTTTTTGTGACCAGTGCAGCAGTACAACTGAAAGATGCAAAGACAACAGACGGTCAGACCTTTGTGCTCGATTTGCAGGTGGATGCAGCACCAGAACCAGCCGTTGCGCTGTAAACACCATTTCCTATCGTTGTCGCTACTCGGCTAAGCCGTGTCCTGAAAAGCGACGCGAGCACCCTGCAATCCGTTGCAATACCGTGGTGGTTTTCAAGCAAGTCATGGAGCACTTGGGCGTGTCAAAGAACATACTGATCATCATGGTCGATCAACTGAACGGAACCTTGTTTCCCGATGGTCCTGCAGACTGGTTGCATGCCCCAAATCTGCGTGCCCTGGCAGACCGCTCGACGCGCTTCCGTAATGCCTATACCGCCAGCCCACTGTGCGCACCGGGACGGGCAAGCTTCATGAGTGGGCTTCTGCCCAGTCGAACGCGTGTCTATGACAACGCGGCTGAGTTTGCCTCGGATATTCCAACCTATGCCCACCATTTGCGCCGGGCGGGGTATCAGACCTGTCTTTCGGGAAAAATGCACTTTGTTGGACCGGACCAGCTGCACGGCTTTGAGCAGCGGCTGACGACCGACATTTATCCAGCAGATTTCGGCTGGACCCCGGACTATCGCAAGCCGGGTGAGCGGATTGACTGGTGGTATCACAACATGGGTTCTGTGACCGGCGCGGGTGTGGCGGAAATCAGCAACCAGATGGAATTCGACGACGAGGTCGCCTTTCACGGGGTGCAGAAGATTTACGATCTGGGTCGTGGTGCGCAGAAGAGTGGGGACGCGCGGCCATGGTGCCTCACGGTCAGTTTTACCCACCCTCATGATCCTTACGTAGCTCGGAAAAAGTACTGGGATCTCTACGAAGATTGCCCACATCTAGAGCCTGAAATTGCTGATCTTGGCTATGACCAGCAGGATCCGCACTCCAAGCGTATTTTCGATGCCAACGACTGGCGCAGTTTTGACATCACGCGCGACGACATTATTCGCAGCCGACGGGCTTACTTCGCGAATATCTCGTACCTTGATGACAAAATCGGCGATTTGCTGGGTGCGTTGGAAGCAACGCGGCAGGAAGCGACCATCCTGTTTGTCAGCGACCACGGCGATATGCTCGGGGAACGAGGTCTATGGTTCAAGATGACCTTCTTCGAAGGCTCAGCGCGAGTACCGTTGATGATTGCAGATGCAGACATGAAGCCGGGACTGGTGACCACCCCGGTTTCGACGATTGATGTCACTGCGACCCTTGCGGAGCTGGCCGGTGCGGATGTTTCGGCGCTTGCGCCCTGGACCGAGGGGCAGTCGCTGGTCCCGCTGGGGCAGGGCGGAACGCGAACCGAACCTGTGGCGATGGAATACGCTGCCGAAGCCTCTTACGCGCCTTTGGTGGCGCTTCGAGATGAGCGCTACAAGTACGTGCGCTGTGCGTTGGATCCTGAACTGCTTTTTGACCTAGAGGCCGATCCGCACGAGTTGAACAACGTCGCCGAAGACGCCGCCCATGCTGACGCGCTCAACCGACTGCGGGCCATAGCGGATGAGCGGTGGGATTTGGCGCAATTTGATGCGCAGGTGCGCGAAAGTCAGGCGCGGCGCTGGGTGGTCTATGAAGCTCTGCGTAATGGCCAGTACTATCCGTGGGACTTCCAGCCGTTGCAGCAGGCCAGTGAGCGCTATATGCGCAACCACATGGACCTGAACGTGCTCGAAGAGAATCAACGTTTTCCAAGGGGGGAATAGAACGCTCTGTCCAAGCTCAGCCTCAAGTCCATCGAAGCCTTTGTTGCGGTCGCTGAAGCGGGGAGTTTCGGCGGCGCAGCGGAAAAGCTGAACACGACTCAGCCCAATATCTCCAATCGGCTGGCAACGCTCGAAGCCCAGTTGGGGCTAAGTCTGTTTGTACGCGGGGTCGGCAAGACCACGCTGACCGCCAAGGGGCGCGAATTGCTGCCGTTGGCGCGGGAAACGCTGAACCAGCGGGACGCGTTCCTGCTGGCGGCAGATGCACCGGAAGTTCTGGACGGTGTGCTGCGGCTTGGGGTGAGTGAAGTCGTCGCCCATTCCTGGCTCAAAGGGTTCATGGAAGCTTTCTCTGCGGCGCTGCCGTCGGTTCGGGTTGAGCTGACGGTTGGGTTGTCGCGAGATTTGCTGGAGCGGATGCAGGACGGGGAACTGGATCTGTGTTTTCAGACCGAGAGCAAGCCCATTGCCGGTCTGGGCTTTATGGAACTGGACCAGCATGATTTTGTCTGGGTCGCACAGGCAGGCAGCCTGCAAGCAGCAATGACGGCTGCGGAGGCTTTGGGGCATTCTTCGCTATTTCTACCAGCCAAAGGCACGCAGCCGTTTGTGGAGTTTCAGACCTACATCAGTCGCTTTGGCCTCGATGCACCTTCGCTGGTTCCGTCGTCAAACCTGTCTGTTGCGCAAAATCTGGTGCGCGATGGTTTGGGCTTTGGGCTGTTTCCGGCCTGTATGGTGCAGGACGATGTAAAGGCGGGTCGTTTGACCATTCTGGACCACGACTGGGTGCCCGAACCTTTGCTTTCGAGTGCACGCTACAGCGAGGAGCGCAAGCCTCTCTTGGTCGAGCGCGCTTTGGAAACCGCCAAAGCCGTTGCTGCATAAAATTACTGTATCGCCCGGATTAACTCTTATAATTGGCGTCAAAGTCTCAAGCGGAAGACACTCCACCGCGAAACGGGACGAGACCCAAGGGAGCGAGTTGGCATGGAAGTTCGGCTGGGCGTCGATATCGGCGGGACGTTTACAGATGTTGTTTTGGAAACTCCTAAAGGGCTCACCTCGACCAAGGTTCTCACAACCTATTCCGCGCCGGAAAATGCGATCATCGAAGGCATGAACCGCGTCTGCGCGCAGGCGGGCGTGCCGACTTCAGCGATTGAGCAGATCATCCACGGCACTACGCTGGCGACCAACGCGCTAATCGAGCGACGGGGTGCGAAAACGGCGCTGATTACCACAAAGGGCTTTCAGGATGTCATTGAAATGCGCACGGAAAGCCGTTTTGAGCAGTACGATCTAGACCTTGTGCTGCCTGACCCGCTGCTACCGCGTCAGCAGCGTCTGACGGTGCGTGAACGGATCGACGCCAACGGCCAGGTTCTCATCCCGCTGGATCGGGCAGAGGTCGAAGCGTTGTGCGAACAAGTGGGTGAAGCGGGTTACGAGAGCATCGCTATCGGCCTGCTGCACTCTTACCTCAATGACAGTCACGAGAGGCTGGTCGCGGAGGTGTTTGCCGAGCGTCTGCCCGGTGTGGCGCTGTCGCTGTCCTGTGAGGTCTCCCCGCAGATGCGCGAGTACGAACGGTTCAACACTGTCGCTGCCAACGCCTACATAAAGCCGTTGATGAAGTCCTATCTGGGTCGTCTGGCAGGAAGACTGAAGGAGCAGGGAGCGGATTGCCCGATCTTTCTGATGCACTCGGGTGGTGGGATTATTTCGCTGGAGAACGCCGCTGAGTTTCCGGTTCGACTGGTGGAAAGCGGGCCGGCTGGCGGGGCTGTGTTTGCTGCGCACATCGCCGGGCAACATGGTCTGGACAAGGTGCTGTCTTTCGATATGGGCGGTACAACGGCCAAGATCTGCCTGATCAAGGACCAGACGCCCAAGACCGCGCGTGTCTTCGAAGTCGCACGGACATACCGGTTCAAGAAGGGCTCGGGCATGCCGATTTCCATTCCTGTGATCGACATGGTCGAGATTGGCGCGGGTGGCGGTTCGCTGGCGCACGTGGATGCATTGAACCAAATTCGCGTTGGCCCGGAATCAGCAGGTTCAGAACCGGGGCCAGCCTGTTATGGGCGCGGCGGTGAGCGACCAGCGGTGACAGACGGTGATCTGATTCAAGGCAAGCTTGACCCTGACAACTTCGCGGGCGGCTCAATTCAGTTGGACAAAGTCGCATCTGCAGCGGCTCTGAGCGCGCATATCGGCGAGCGACTTTCGCTTGACCCGATGGAAGCGGCCTATGGGCTGACAGAGGTGGTTGACGAGAATATGTCCAACGCGGCCCGCGTCCACGCGGTTGAGAACGGTGAAGACCTGAGCGAATACACCATGATCGCTTTTGGTGGTGCAGCACCGCTGCATGCGGCACGTCTTTGTGAGAAGCTGGGGATTGATCGCTGTTTGGTGCCGCCGGGCGCGGGGGTTGGCTCAGCCATCGGGTTTCTCAAGGCACCTTTCAGCTTCGAAGCAACGCGTTCGGTATTTGTCGAGTTCAAAGCCTTTGAACCCGCGATCATCGCGCAAACTCTGTCAGAGCTGCGGGACGAAGCCACGACTTTTGTCCGCACCTGTGACGCCAATGCGCCCATTGAAGCCGAATACAAGGTCTACATGCGCTATCGCGGGCAAGGCTGGGAAATCCCCATCAACCTGACCCCACAGCAGGCTGCCAATCCCGACCGTGCAACCTATCAGGCGCTGTTTGAGAAAGACTATACTCAGCTGTTCGGGCGTCCTGTTGCGGGTTTGGAGATCGAGGCAACAGTTTGGGCGGTCAACGCCACGACACCAACCCCGCCCGCGGAGCCTGTTGCTGACACCCAAGCCACTGGACATGCGCAAGCTTCAGGCGCGCGGACTGTTTTTGATGCGGCACTGGGGCATACGGTTGAGGCGGCTGTGATTGAACGGGATGCATTCGCGCTGGGGCAGCAGGCAAACGGACCCGCGATCATCACAGAAGACGAAACCACCATCATCATTCCGACCAGCCGCCGTGCATCCGTGCAGGCTGACGGTTGTATCGACCTGCGGGTGAAAGGTTAAGACCATGGCATCGACCGTATCCAAGCAAGTCATGTGGAACCGCTTGATTTCAGTGGTGGAGGAGCAGGCTCAGGCACTCGTCCGCACCGCCTTTTCCACCTCAGTTCGCGAAGCTGGCGACCTTTCTGCCGGGGTCTATTACGATCAGGGGCGGATGCTGGCGCAGGCTGTGACCGGAACGCCCGGGCACGTCAACGCCATGGCCGATGCCGTTCCCCATTTCATGCGGCGGATCGGGGTGGAGACGATGAAGGAAGGCGACGTCTACATCACCAACGACCCTTGGGAAGGCACAGGCCACTTGCACGACATCACTGTTGTGACGCCGTCGTTCAAGGCCGGGGTGTTGGTCGGCTATTTTGCTTGCACGGCGCACATTGTCGATATCGGCGGGCGTGGCTTTGGCGCAGATGCAAACTCGATTTACGAAGAGGGGCTTTATATCCCGATCATGCGTTTCGCGGATCAGGGCGACGTGGACCAAACGCTTATGCGGATCATTCGCGGTAACGTGCGCGAGCCGGACCAGTTGGTGGGCGATGTCTACGCGCTTGCGACGTGTAACGAGATTGGTCATCGGCGGCTGATCGAGATGATGGAGGAGTTTGCGCTCGATGACTTGAGCGAGGTCTCGGCCTTCATCCTCGAAAATTCCCGCCGGGCGACGCTGGAAAAGATCAACGCGCTCGACCACGGGGTCGCGCATGGGGCCATGACCATCGATGGCTACAGCAAGCCGGTCGATCTGCGGGTTCTATTGTAAATCACCCACGACCGGGTTCTTGCGGATTTCGAAGGTACCTCTGGCCTCGACGCCAAGGGCATCAACGTGCCGCTGGTTTATACCAAGGCTTACACTTGCTACGCCATCAAGTGCGCCATCGCTCCGGAAATCCCAAACAATGCCGCCTCGCTTGCGCCGTTTGAGGTGGTTGCGCCAGAAAACTCCATCGTCAATGCTGTACACCCCGCACCGGTCGCGCTGCGACACGTCATCGGTCACATGATCCCGGATACCGTTTACGAGGCACTGGACCAGCTGCTGCCACGGACTGTACCGGCGCAAGGGGCAGGGACGTTGTGTAACTTTCAGGTTTCGCTGCGCCCACGCACCGATGCAGCGGCACCGGCCAGCGCGCGTCGGTCCGAGGTGCTGACCTTCAACTCTGGCGGATCAGGCGCACGCCCAAGCGTTGACGGTCTGAACGCGACGGCTTTCCCCAGTGGGGTGATGACCATGCCGGTCGAGGCAACGGAGCACGCCGGTCCCGTTATCATCTGGCGCAAGGAACTGCGACCCGACAGCGGTGGTGTTGGCGAGTTTCGTGGCGGTTTGGGTCAGTACATGGAGGTCGGCGCTCAGGAAGGGCATGAGTTTGACTTTTCAGCCATGTTCGATCGCGTGGATCATCCAGCCTTGGGGCGGGTTGGCGGTGGTCCGGGGGCGCCCACCACCATTTCCAGCATTGACGGCAGTGAAATGCGC
>JBMTIF010000125.1:0-6692 GCA_049437045.1 Alphaproteobacteria bacterium
TCGGCGCAGAGCCGTGCAGCAGGCTTGAGTGCATCAGGCAAACCGAGCCGGCTTTACCGACACAAGGAACAACCTGATCCTTGAATTCCTCCATGACTTCATCTGCGACTGCACCCGTAAACCGGCCATTGTGCCAGTGGGTGTAGAGTGGACCTTTGTGTGACCCCGGAACCACCTCCAAAGGCCCGTTTTCCAGCGTCACTTCATCAATGAACAGTAAGCACGTGATGATGTCATCGTTGGTCATAGGCTGGAAGTTAAAGTCCTGATGAAAAAGGACTTTCGTCGCTGTTCCGGGCAGTTTGGAGTTTACTTTGCCGTGATGAAAACGCAGGTTTTCGCCAATCAGATCGCCAACCACTTCGACCGTCCGTGCTGAACGCATGACCGAGGCATAGACGTCCGAAACTTCTTCGGGTGACTGTACACGGCGCAAGCCCGGTGTTTGGGCGCTATGGCCCGGCTGCAGGTCAAACCGCTTCCGGCCATCCAGCGTTTCACCGTAGTCGTCATCGTGCTGGCGGCTTTCTTCAACCCAGTCGTCGAACGTTGCTCGCAACGCCGCCAATTGCTCAGCGGTTACCGCGTCTTCAACAACCAAAACTCCGTCACGCCAAAAGGCGTCGTACTGTTCCTGCGTCAGCGTTTTCATCAAGTAACCTTTCCAACCGCCATACTCATGGTTTCCGAACCACGTTATTTCAGTTGAACTGGCCGTCTGGCGTCAAAGCGACGTTGTTTGGTTGCGCTCTAGCACGTCTGCGCCTTGTTGCTTCATGAAGTGCAGCAAATCGATGAAAATCCAGTTTTCGGCCAGCTTGTCACCTGCCCGCCGGTACAGGTCGATGACCCGAAATTCCAGCGTCTTTTCACTGGCAGGCAATCCCATGAACCCCCCTGTGTGCGTAGCGGTGAAATTCGGCCAGCCAAAAAAACCGCCATACTCGCCTTCTGCCATCCGGCAGATGTGGCCAGTACCAGACCGGTTGGCGAAAGCAGCACGAAACGGACCCGAGTGCTGCTTGGCGTAGCGCTCAATGGTGTAGGTCGCGCCGATGCCTGTTGGTCCCCACCAGAGCATGTCGTCGTGCCAAGTCAGCGCCAATTCCTCTTCCAGCGACAAGGGATGATTCCACTGCCCCAGATCGCTGATCATCCGATTGATCGCTGCGAGGGTCGCAACGCCTTCCTCTGGATCCTGAGCATCGTAAAGCAAACCTGTATGAGTCATGGGACCGGGCTGAACCAGCTGTGCGGCGGTCTGCGGCGGAAATGGGTTTTGACCCGCCTGATCCATTAAGTGCGGCAAGTCGAAGTAAAAGGCGATTTCGGTAATCCGATCCCCCTCGACCCGCAGAAACTCGCAATAGCGGAGCATGCCGATTTTACCGGTTGGACGGATGCCGAAAAGTGGAACGTCAAACAGGCCCATGAGGTGTCCCATAGAGGCCACCCATACTGAAGCATCGCTTTCGTCGGTCAGGCTGTTATTCCCGGCGAAAAAGATATCCATCCGGCGCTGCATCCGCGTGAGGCTGGTTTTCAGCGGTGTCCAGACGGTCTGCCCAATCCCGGCTGGATTGCCATGGATTTCACCAAAGGGGTGAAAGCCGCGCCAGATCACATCCGGGGACAAATACCGCTCCAGCGCGCTACCTGCCCCATCCGGCCCTGCGCCATCCAGGGCCGCGTAGTAATCCAGAACTAGCTTTTTTGCGTTTTGGTAGTTCACTGATTTCTCCGTTTACGGCTCGCGTATGCTTGAATACGTATGCAATTCGTCCTTGCCAAAGGTGACAGGCCTTGTCCACCACTCAATCGCACCTGCGGCCAACTGCCAACTTCAATTGCTCAAACCATATCAGGAGTGAATAGGCGTCGACAAAAGAGCATTTGAATGGTTCGGGTGAAGACCAGACGATTGCTTCAAATCAGAGGGATTGAAAAATGCGCGGGTTTGACGAGAAATATCGGGATTTACCGGACTATATTCTGAAGTGCACGCACCAGATTTGGGAAAGTCGGGACATCGCCGCGATTGAGTGGCATTACGCCGACAATATCCAAATTCGCACCCCCATCGCCAATTCGGAAGGCAACCGCTCGGGCATTACCAATACGATGGAAACCCTGTTCGAGTTTCCTGACCGCCAGCTGTTTGGTGAGGATGTAATTTGGTCTGAGCATGACGAATATGGTTTCCTTTCCTCCCACCGCATTGTCTCGGAGGCCACGCACCTCAACCACGGCATGTTCGGCCCCGCGACCGGGAAGCGGCTGCGGTTTCGGACGATTGCGGACACCAACTGCATCGACAATGCCGTTCATGAAGAATGGCTGGTTCGGGATTTGGGCGGTATGGCGCGGCAAATTGGTCTACATCCTCGCGACATGGCCATGCAGATGATTGAAGCAGAAGGTGGCCCAAGCCAGGCGCGGCACCCTTTCACGCCTAAGGATGACAAACCGGGCAAGTATAAATCCAAAGGCAACGATAATGAGTGGGGCGAGCGCGCGGGCGAAGTGATCGCACGGATGATGCGGGCGGAGTTCTCTGTCGTGACTGAAACCTATGACCGCGGGTGCCAACTCGAATACCCGGGCGGCGTTAGCGCGCACAGTACAGCCCCTGCAGAAGCGTTCTGGCTGGGTCTGAGATCAGCATTCCCAAATGCGGAATTTGGCATTGATCACGCCATCGGTCGCGAAGACCCTCTGATGCCGCCCCGAGCCGCGATCCGGTGGCATCTGACTGGCAAGCACGAAGGCTGGGGAAGCTTTGGCGCACCCAGCGGGGCTGACGTTCACGTCATGGCCACAACGCATTACGAGTTTGGTCCGTGGGGTATTCGCCGTGAATGGACGATCTACGACGAGGTTTCAATCTGGAAGCAGATCCTGCTCGCTCAGCTCAAGGACCGCTCTCTGTGACACCACTTTTGCTGCTGCCGGGCATGATGTGTGATGAGCGCCTGTTTTCCCATCTGGTTGAGGCGGATGGAACTTCGCGCAAGAGTTATGTCGCTGACCTGACCGGGCATGAAGATTGGTCAGAATTGGCGTCCAGCGTACTGGCTCATGCACCAGCAGCTTTTGATCTCATCGGCGTCTCAATGGGGGGTGCGCTGGCGCTGGAACTATGTGCGCTGGCCCCTGATCGCGTGCGCCGGGTTGTTGTCCTAGATGCAAACCCTCATGCAGATACACCTGAAAAGCGTCAGGGTCGTCTAGACCTGCTGGATGCTCTGGATGCAGAAGGGCTTGAAGCTCTGATGCAACAACGATTGTTTCCGAATTATCTGGCACCGGGCAACCATGACCCGGATCTGATCTCGCTGTTCTGGAGCATGGCAGAAGGCCTAGGCGAAGGTGTTTTTCGTTCGCAGAGCCGAGCGCTTTTAAGTCGACAGTCAAGACTGCTTGACCTGGCGAAATTCGATAAACCTGTCCTCATCTTGAGGGGCGCAGAGGACAGAATTTGCCCTCGCAGCTATCACACCGATATGCTGGATTCCTTGCCCAACGCGCGCTTTGAAGAGATTGATGCCGCAGGACATCTACCCGGTCTGGAAGCGCCGGTTGTAACGACAAAACTCATTCAGGATTGGCTCAGATGATCGACGCAAGCACAGAAACCGCCCTGGTCGAGAAAATCCGTCAGTTCGATACGCCAACGATTTGTAACGCCATAGAAATCGCACAGGGTGGGCGCGGGTTTAATGCCTTTACCAAGCGGACCATGTTCAGTTCTGAACCAACCGCTCCGCCCGTCGTCGGCTTTGCCCGGACAGCGCGCCTGCGCAGTAACACAGGACCAACGGCCCCGCTGGAAGAGGTCAAAGCCCTGCGCATGCAGTACTTCGAGTACCTCGCAGCCGAGCATCGGGCCAGTGTCGCGGTAATCGAGGATCTCGATGGCGACGCGGCACGGGGTGCGTGGTGGGGTGAAATTCATACGGCCGTGCACAAGGCTATCGGGCTGTCGGGCGCCCTGACCAACGGTTTGATGCGTGATCTGGGCAGTCTGGAGCCGGGGTTTCAAGTTATCGCTGGCGGTATCGGTCCGAGCCACGCAATGATCCACGTTGTAGACTTTGGCGAACCGGTGGAAATTTTCGGCTTGCGGGTTCGTCCGGGGGATCTGGTCCATGCGGATTTGCACGGGGCTGTTGTCGTCCCACCGGAGGTTTACGACACCCTGCCCGCTGCCATCGACAAGCTGCTGGAACTGGAAACCTTCATCCTTGGGCCGGCGCGAGAACCGGGCTTTACCGTAGAAAAACTTGCTTCAGCCTGGGCAGAATACGAAGCACACCGCGCGCAGTGATGCTTGCCTAGCGGTTGAGCGTTTTCTCCATTCGCTGCAACGCCACTAAAATTCGCTCGCACAAGCTTTCCGCGATACTCGGCAACAGGCGGTCGCCCTGATGAATGATGTGGATCGGGAAGCTGACAGCAGGCTCAAAAGGGAGAAAAATGACCTTTTCCCCAGCGTAATGAGCGGCTGAAATCGGGTCGACCAATCCAATCCCGTTTCCGGCCTCAACCAATGCCAATATCGGGGCTGACGACGAAGCAAAGTGCTTGGTGTGTTCGCGGATGATCTGTCCGGCTTCAACGTCCTCCACATACTCCGCCAGATTGTCACCCAGCGAAATAAAGGACTGCCCCACAAGATCCCGAGCCGTTGCTGCTGGTTTGCCAGCAAGCTCATGGTCTTCGGGAACGGCCAGCATGCATTTCAACGCCACTGCGCCATAAATCTCAAAGGTTTCACCAGGCAGCATTTCGTTACAGATGCCAAAGTCAACCTTGCCCAATGACACCATGGTCTTGGTTTCATGATGTTCAGCCTGCACCAGACCAAAGCTGAGATTTTCGAAATCTGCTCCCAAACCTGCCAACGCCTCCGGCACCACATGAAGGTTGACACAAGGGATGGAGACCAGCCGCACAGCGCTGTTGCCATAGTTCCGGATTTGCCAGGCGCGGCGCTCCAGTTCTTCGGTCGTCATCAGAAACTGTTCGACATCGCGAAAGAATTGCTTGCCTTCTTCAGTGAGTATCAGCTTGCCACTGTGGTTGTTGAAAAGCTGAAACCCAACCTGATCCCGCAGTTGAGCCATAAGACGGCTTACGGTTGGTTGGGAAGTATTGAGACTGCGCGCCGCGGCAACAGTGGAGCCCGTTCTAACAATGGCCGCGAAGGCCTCGACTTGCCGATGTCGGATCATGGATGGATCAGCCATATCAGTTCTGAATACCAAACTACATTTTCAAGTTGGCTTGGTCGAGATGTTTCGGTGAAATGTCGATCGTAACCCTATGGTTGGCTCACCCGTTCCGAAGTGGATGAATTCGATGGATGCAGATGCTCTAAAAGCCTTCTTCAAACCCTACCGCACTGCGCTGGAGGACTTTGAACCTGATCAGACGCGGGCCGTCATGAAAGATCTGTTTGCGCCTGACGCGACGTTTAAGATTTTCCACCCTTTCGGCACATTTACCGGGCCAGAATCCTATCTCGAAACCTGCCTCGTCCCGCTTCATGAGGCGATGCCAGATGTTGAACGCCGCGACCTGATCCTGCTTGCTGGAACAACGGCGGAAGGGCTCGATTGGATCGGGTGTATGGGCAATTACATGGGCACCTTCCTTGGGCCATTTCTCGACATCCCGCCAACCGGCATCCTTGCTCACATGCGGTATCATGAATATTTCCACGTGAAAGACGGCAAGATCGTTGAGGTTCAGGCGATTTGGGATGTTCCTGAGTTGATGATGCAGGCCAATGCCTGGCCGCTGGCGCCGCAATTGGGCGCCTACCTCTGCACACCGGGTCCCCTGAGTGGAGACGGGCTAACCGCTTCTGGTGACGGGCAAAAAAGCATTGATCAAGTTGTGGATATGGAGACGGCGATCTGCCGACACCCCGATAATCCCGACCCTCGCGCAATGCGTTTGGAAGAGCATTGGCATCCACGAATGAACTGGTACGGGCCAGCCGGAATCGGGACCGGGCGTGGCATTGCCGGGTTCCGACACTGGCACCAGATCCCCTTCTTACGGGGAATGCCGAACCGGAAAGTGGACCCGACCGGGGACCGCGAAGCGTCGGAAGACATGTACGATCTTCACTCCCACTATATCGCGCAGGGCGATTACGTCTGTGAGACCGGATGGCCGAACATGCGGCTTACGGTTTCCCATGATGGCTGGCTGGGGATTGCCCCTTCGGGCAAGAACATAGAAATGCGAAGCCTCGACTTCTGGCGCTTTGATAACGGCTTGATCCGAGAAAACTGGGTGCTTATCGACATGCTAGATATCTACCGCCAACTCGGCATCGATGTCTTGGCGCGACTGGCAGAATTCAACAAGGCAAGGAACCTTGGCCGCGTGAATTTGAGCGATGGAATGGAAATGGTCGAGCCACGAAATTAGCCGCGACTCTGATAACGCATGCAAAAATCGGAAGATTTTAAATATCGCGTAAAAACAGACGGTTAACTGCCATTTCTCGACTCATGAAAGGTAATGGTCTGACCACTACTCCGGGTGTTACGAGATTTTTTGCATACGCATTCAAAAATGTGTTGCCAAAGATCAAATCTGGCGCTTAGGGTCAGCTTAGGAACGAACGCGTAAAGGCGAAGCGATACATATGGCTGAAATCCAGCTCCGAAACCTCA
>JBMTIF010000126.1:0-6692 GCA_049437045.1 Alphaproteobacteria bacterium
CGTGAATTCAGGCGCCTGAGACATGGCATCCATAGCCTTACCTGCTGCTTCCAGCGATGATGCCTGATAGTTCGCTGTCAGCAACATGGGCGAGCCGAAAGCCGATACGGACATGTTGACCCCAATCCCATGCGCCGCCGCGAGCGCCTGAACATCCGGCAGCATCGCCAGAGCGTCAGCCACGTTCCGTCCCGGTACCGCATAGAAACGATGATTGGTGAAGCCGTACTTCTCCGGATCAACCTCCCCAACGTTACGCCATACGCGCAGACCGTCAGTGAAGGCAGAAGCCGGAAGACCGGAAATTTCAGCCTGAAGCGTCATGAAAGCGGGGTCAGCCATCGCAGCACCCATATTTTTCATGTGGTTCTCATAGTTCGCTGAACCGGCGTACATTACCAGCGATCCAAAGTCTTTCCCGAACATCACCCGACCAATGTTAACGGACAGACCATGCTCTCGCATGATCGCAGCGCCACGGTTCATACGACCCAAAGAAACAAGTGCGCCACCCGGATTGGGTTTTGCCACCAGTGTAGAAACAATATCCCAAGACATATTACTCTCTCCTTTTTTCTTGATCCGAAAATTAGAAAAGAGGGTTCTTTACTTGGCAAATTTATTTGAAAATAAAGAGCCTATATTTAACATGTTTTCTGAAATCAGATTGTTATCTGAGTAATTTCACGCAATTTATACGTAGAAATTAGGGTTTATACTTTCATTACAATATTTTTTAATGATTTTATTTATTGAATAATGAATCAGTCTTCTGAAGAAAAAGCACACGGCATGGTGAGGTCGCGGGCGATCAGTGCTATTGAGTAACCACCCCACGGCGGGCGACCGGATGGCGGGCTTTGTTGATCCGGAGAGGAATGTCTGGTGGATTGCCTCAGCCCAACAAACAGAGGGCTTGGCCTAATACCCCGGTGATCCGGCGAACCGGTCTTCATCGATGTAGTCAGAGAAGCGCGTGGTCGAGCCATCGAAGAATAACTTCACGTCCCCGGTGGGACCATGGCGGTTTTTGGAAATAATGACCAACGCCTGATTATGAATCTTGGACATATGGTCTTGCCAGTCACTCATCCGTGCCTGGAAGGACCCTTCATCTTCATCGCCGCGTTTGATCGGGATCTTGCTCTGCTCGTAGTAGGATTCACGATAGATGAACATGACCACGTCGGCATCCTGCTCAATCGAACCGGATTCACGAAGGTCAGCGAGCTGCGGACGCTTGTCTTCGCGGTTTTCGACCTGTCGAGAGAGCTGTGAGAGAGCGATAACGGGAACATCGAGTTCCTTGGCGATCCCTTTCAATCCACGTGTAATCTCCGAGATTTCCTGTACCCGGTTTTCCGATCCGCCAATCTTGCCCTGCATCAGCTGCAGGTAATCCACCACGATGAGATCGAGGCCGCCATACTGCCGCTTGAGCCGTCTCGCACGCGTGCGCAAGGACGAGACGGGCAAAGCAGGCGTATCGTCGATGAAGAAATCCAGCGTTTCCAGATCACGCGAAATGGTGAAGATCTTGTTGAACTCGTCCGAGTTGATTTCACCCTTTCGGATGTTTTCCGAACTGACGCCCGACTGCTCCGACAACATACGCGTAGCCAGCTGCTCGGACGCCATCTCCAGCGAGAAAAACGCGACCTTCCCGCCTGCTTTCTTGGCGGCGTTGAAGGCCATGTTCGTCACCAGCGCCGTTTTGCCCATGGCTGGACGGGCAGCAAGGATGATCAGGTCAGATCGGTTCAAGCCACCGAGCTTCTGATCCAGATCCCGGAAACCCGATGGAATGCCCGTGTAGTCGCCTTCCCGGGAAACCGCGGCATTGATGATGTCCAAGGTCGACTTGAGGATCTTGTCAAAGGAGTTCGGACCATTCTCAATCTCGCCGCTGTCAGCCAGCGAATAGAGCTGTTCTTCTGCCTTCTCGATCTGACGCATGGGCGGGTTTTCGAGGTCGATTTGAAAGGCGTCATTGACGACGATTTCACCCAGGTCGATCAGCTGACGACGCAGGTGCATATCATAGATCGTGCGAGCGTAGTCGTTGGCATTGATGATCGAAACCACAGCCGCTTGCAGTTCCAGCAGATACCGGCCTCCGCCGATCTCTTCCAGCGCGCCGTCCTGATCAAACATGGTCTTGAGCCGCGCCGCATCAGCGATTTCGCCATTTTCGATGACCGCCTTGATCGCCGCATAGATGCGTCCATGGACAGGTTCTGCGAAGTGTTCAGGTAGCAGGAAGTCCGAGACGCGTTCAAAGGCCAGATTGTTGGTCAGCAGCGCACCAAGCAGACCCTGCTCAACCTCAATATTCTTTGGCGGCACACGCAAACCCAACCCGGCTTCGACCAGTGCAGGCGATGCATCTGAAGGGGTTGCAGGACCGCCTTCAGGGGGCGAAAACGGGTCGATTGGTGGTATGTCGTCAAGAGTATCCATGCGCCCTCTATAGCAGACTTCAGCGCATAATCTTGCACGAAGAATCTGTTTGGTAGTGAAAAGTCCGGCACTTCTGCCGTGTGAATAGGCGGGATAAAGGGGATGATTTGCCCTAGTTTCAGGATCCCGAAGACAGCTGCGCAAGACTTTCGCCCGCAGGCTCGGCTGGCAGAATCAGACCGAAGGAAGATTTGTCCCCTGACTTGACCGAAATCAGCCGTTCGACGGTCTGCGCGCCCGTTTGTGCTGTAACCCGATAGCGTCCCTCTGGCAGCAACAAGGTCTGGATGGCGGATCCCATCCTCATTGCACCCTGAAAACCAGTATCATCTGAAGCGACAGGTTGAGGGATCACAGACCACTCGATCCCGCGCGCGTCCAATGGCACTCCGGTCTCGTCCAGCAGACTCAAGGTCACCTGTCCCAGAGTAAAGTCGGGCGCCAGTTCTGTCACCTGACCGGCCAGTACGAGGAAATCGCGCTCCAACTCGACGTCATTGGCCTGCGCGCGCAGCCGATAGCCGCCCGCAGGCAACTGCACGATATCGTCATCCAGCGTTTGGGAGGTGACAATAGCTGCGCCCTGCAGCTCAATCCGCCATTGCAAATCAAGACCATCCGGCACGGCCTCACCATTGTTGGAGAAGCTCAGCCGCACAGCACCATCATTGAAGCGAACGCTTTCCTGAAGCGGTTCAGTCACAGGCTCGGCTGCATCAATGAAGACAGTTTGGGTAGCAACGAAGCCATTGAAGGCAACTTCAACATCATAGATCCCCGGCGCGAGCTGCACCGTCGCTTGCGGCCCTTGGAACGCCAGTGATTTGGTCGGTTCACGAGCATCACGAAGCACCCATTCGAGCTCGTCATCAATTGGCAAGCCGCGCTCCCCAGCGATCAGATCAAGAGCAACGGGCAAGGTATCCACGGCAATCGCCCGCTGCACCGCCTCTCCTGCCATGAGTTCCACGGTTTCATCCCACTGATCCAGACCAAGATTTGCCCGGAGCTGATAAGAAGCGGCTGGCACGAAAAGCCGGGTGGGTTGACCAGCGTGAACACGCGTTTCCATGGCATAAACAGGGCTGAACAGCACAACGTCCACCGGTTCTGTGGCGGCTTCAGTCGCTTTGCTGGGCTGCAGGTTCAAGTCAATCTGAGCCAGATCGAGCGAGAATTCGTGGTCAGCGTGTTCAAAGGTACGAACCGAGAAAGTTCGCTCCACCAACTGACCATCCAGATCAGCAATCACCCGATAGCGTCCAGCCTCTTTTGGCAGGGCAAGATCGACACCCGCTCCCGCATCCAGCTGAACGCTGGTCGAAGCATCTTCTACGGTCCATTCAGGGGTCACATCGGCGTCCAGCGCCACCCCGGACGCCAAAACAAACCGAACACGATCCGGCTCGCGCGCTGCGACCAGCGAATGGGCGTCCGCAATGTCGGCTTGCAGGGATGCGATGTGCCGGGTCAGATCTTCCCGCCCTGTGCGACATTGCTCCAGACCCTCCGTCAACAAGCGGTTCTGGGATTCCAACTGGTTCGCCAAAAGCTTGCTTTCTGCAGCCTCTGTCAGCGCGTCGTTTCGTGCCGTCACCAGCTGCAGATTTGTCGCCTGGCTTTCTTCCAGCGCCTGTCGAGTGTTATCGAGGTCGGTCCGCAGGCTCTTGCTCTGCGCGAGAACGGTATCAAGCTCATTCTCCAACTGGAACCGCGCCTGCATGTGCTCGGCGGAGGCTTCCTTGATTTCAGCTGTCCAATTGGCTTTCATCGCCAGCTGATTGGCTTGCAATCCAGCAAGAAGATCGCGCGCTTCGGAAACCCGGCTTTCGGCATCTGCGCGCTGGCGCTGGACCACCAAAACATCTTCCTGAGCCGTCATGAGTTCCGCGCGCACAGCCTTGAGCTGGTCGAGCAGAGCCAGACGTTCCAATTCCAGTTCCGCAATCTGAGCATCCCGCTGTTCGATGATATCCAGAACAGGCTGGTCCGTCGCCTCCAGCGCGAGCTGGTCATCCTCGCTAAGCGGTTCACCGGATTCAATCCGTTGAGCCAACTGCTGCGCTGACTCCGCCCGGGCCAGAAGCCGGTCTAGCGATTGGTCGATCTGGTTGATCCGTCGATGCAGGTCAGCAGACTGTGCTGCCGTTGCCGCCATCTCTGTTTCCAGCGTGGCACGGCGTTCAACCAATCGGCTGTGACCTTCACGAAGTTTTTCTGCAGGTTCAGCAACCACCCCTGAAAGCGCCGCCATGTCGGCTGCCAAATCAGCCCGTCGGCTCAACCCAAGTGTACCCGTGTTCCAAACGTCGGTCTGATCCTGCATACGGATCAGCATTTGATCGCGTGAATTCAGCTGGTCCCGCAACCGATTGGCCGCCGCCCGCACCAGTGCCACGTCCTGCGCAGCGCCGGAACCTGCGTTGGTCTGAAGCTCTTCGGTGAAAAAGTCCCGCCCAGCGAAGGTTTCCAGCCGCGTATCCAAGGCAGCAATTGCGTCATCGAGCCGGGTCAGATCCCCGCGAATGCGCTGGAGATCCCGCACGGATATATCCTGCTGCTGCAGCAGGAGCCGGGCGATAGACGCCGCTGAGCGCTGCGCGTTGGCGGTGTGAGACAGAGATAGGGCTTTAGCGATGTGCGGACCCAGCTCCTCGCCGGCTTCAGCGATGGCAAACGAGCCACCTGCACTCGCCGGCAAGCATCGCAGCAGAGCAGCATCAGCCGCGTCCATGCCCAGTCCGATCAGGTGAACCGGGATCTGCATCTGGGCCAGCGGTGCGGACAAAGCGCAGGAATTGCCCCCACATTCTTCCGCGCCATCTGTCAGCACCACAATCGCGCCCGGGCCGTTTTGCTGAGACAGACGCGCGGCAGCGGTTTCAATCGCATCAGCCAGCGGCCGCATCCCGCGATCCTGCGGCGTTTCTTCATTCAAGGCGCGAGCCAGTGCAGCAGGCACTGCACTCGGGTTGGACAGGACTTCGATGTCCGAACAATCGAAGTTCCGCCGATGACCAAAAGCCACCGCACCCGAGCGTGTTGTGGAGGGAAGACCCGTGGTTGCGTTGATGAGGGCTGCGCGTGCCGCTTCGAATTTGGTTGCCTCATCGGTCCAGGGCTCACTCATGGAACCCGAAGCATCCAGCACAACCATAACGTTGGAGTTGTCCTTAAGCAGCGTTTCGAGGAAACTGGCTTCCTGCGCACGCGCTTGACCACAGATCAGCAACGAGAGGGCGGCAACACCCCATTGAATGGTTCTTGCGACCCTTCTGTAAGGGCGTAACTGGTCCGGACCTAATCGCACGGTCTGACTCCAAAATCGCACGTTTGAAACGGCTTGATTGCAAATTGCGTCGCATAATCCCTAAAAAAGATGGGTTATGCGTATTGTTGTAGTACTCCGCTGCAATCGCTGAGCCACGAATTGGGCAACAAAAAAGGCCTCCCAAGGGAGACCTTTTTGAGTGATGCCAGAGACTTAGTTCCAGCGGCGCTGAGGCTTACATATTGCCGTAGTTCGGCCCGCCGCCGCCCTCTGGGGTAACCCAGTTGATGTTCTGTGTCGGATCTTTGATGTCACAGGTTTTACAGTGCACGCAGTTTTGTGCGTTGATCTGCAACTGCGGATTGGAGCCATCATCGTCGCGCACGATCTCGTAGACCCCTGCCGGGCAGTAACGCTGCTCCGGGGCATCGTACTTGGCGAGGTTGATCGCTATAGGTGTGCTTGCGTCCTTGAGCGTCAGATGGATCGGCTGATCCTCTTCATGGTTGACGTTGGCCACATACACCGACGAGGTTTTGTCAAAGCTGATGACGCCATCCGGCTTTGGATAGTCGATCTTCTTGCACTTGTCCGCAGGCTTGAGGCCTTCGTGATCGGCGTGCTTGTGCTTGAAGGTCCACGGCATAGGAATGCCAAGATTGGCCAAATGCAGCTCCAGCGCGCCCACGCCAAAGCCAGCCAGACCCAGCTTGTGGAACCAAGGGCCAAAGTTCCGGGCTTTGAACAGCTCTTCAAATACCCAGCTCTTTTCCATGTTGGACTGGTAGTTGGTCAGTTCCTTCGGCGCGTCCTCACCCTGCTGCAGGGCTTCAAACACCGCTTCAGCCGCAACCATGCCGGATTTCATGGCTGTGTGAGAGCCCTTGATCTTTGGCACGTTCAGGAAACCCGCTGAACAACCCAGCAACATACCGCCCGGGAAAGTCAGCTTGGGGATGGC
>JBMTIF010000127.1:0-6637 GCA_049437045.1 Alphaproteobacteria bacterium
GCCGCTTGCAGCACAAAGGCTTGTTCAAGGCTCATTGATCCGCTTTCGAGATCAAAAGAGAGGGTGCCTTCGGAAACAAGGCGGTCTTCCCCCATTTGCATGTTGATCGGTGCGCCGCGCAGGGTCAGCTTTTGCGGGTTTAGCTTTAGCGTGAGGTCTGACACGCGGGCCTTAAGGTTTTCACGCTGGAGAAAGACTTTCCCCGTTGCGGACAAGCGCTCCATCTTCTGCTGGTCCGCGTCCAGCGTTGCAACTACGCGGTCCGCCAGCACAATCCAATCACCGACAACCAGTTGCACGTTGCCCGTCGCTTCGTATCGGCCTTCTGCTGCGAGGAACCGGATGCCATCGGTCGCGGTCAGGTCAAAACCTTCCCCCGTGGCACGCGACAGGCCCGACGCTAACGTGGGCAGCAAGCCGAGCACAAGGGCAGCCAAAAGACAAATGCGAAGGACAAAGCGGTTCATGGGGCAAAACTAGCCCACTTGTCGGCCTATGACCATTAACGCTTCGTTGATAACGTTGAGGGGCCGCTTAGGGTGAGATCACCGGTCTTCAGATCAAGTTCAGCGCCGGTCTGGGACGACAGCTTTGACCCGTCTGGGCCCTGGATTTCGACAGCGCCCTCCATCACAACCGTTCCGGCATTAGGCGCGGCACTCGACCTTTCACCCAGCAGCCTTGGACCACTTTGTTCTGACGTCGACGGACCTCTGGCAAACACAAGAAACGCAATCGCCAGCACGCCAAAGCACAGAAGACTGAACCGAAAAACCGAAATGACCCAACCGCGCGTGGTCATGTCAGCACTCACGAATGCGCAAAAATATCGCGCTCTTCCCATCCTAGGAGATCAAGCTGAGCCCGACGGGGAAGAAAATCAAAACACGCTTGAGCCAGTTCAGTCCGCCCTTCGCGTTCTAACAGACCATCGAGGGCTTCTTTGAGACCATGCAGGTAAAGAACATCCGAAGCCGCGTAGTCCACCTGCTCCTTTGATAGCTCGGGCGCGCCCCAATCGCTGGTCTGCTGAACCTTGGAGATGTCGACGTTTAGGAATTCCTTGCACAAATCCCGCAGACCATGCCGGTCGGTGGAGGTCCGCACCATCCGACTGGCCAGTTTGGTGCAATAGACGTTGGTCATCAGAACGCCGAGGTAGGCATAGACGCTGGCAATATCAAAGCGCGCGAAATGCATGAGCTTCAACCGTGACGGATCGGCCAGCTGTCGGGCCAGATTGGGCGACTGTTGGATCCCTGCGCCGGCATAGGGCGATACACCATCCTGATCCCGCTGCGGCATCTGAATGACATGGGCATCACCATCACCGCTGCTGACCTGAACCACGCACAACCGGTCCCGAACCAGATTGAGTCCCATCGTCTCCGTATCAATGGCAAAAACCGGCCCCAGATCAATGTCTGCAGGAAGGTCGTGCTGGTGGAGATAATTTGCCATGAGCGGTCCCTGTGTCTGTTCGGGGGGCATTGAGAGCGGGATGGACTGGCGAATGTCAAGCGTAAGCGGGACCAAGGGTATGAAAATTCAATCCCATCCAGCCTTGGAACCCGACGTCTAACGCGGTTTCCTTTGAGGGAAACTGAGGTAATCCTCCAAGGCATAGGCTTGCTCGTACAGACCTTGCATGAACGGTTCCAGATCTGACCCCGGTGCCGTTGACGGGTCGCCATAGGCGACTTGCAACACCTTGTTCCGCTGATAAAGGGCACCCCGCAGCATGAACACCAGCGTGGCGACGTTGCCGCCCAGATTGCGGGATTTATCCTTGCCCAGCACCCGAGACAAAGCCGTGACAAAGGCACGAAACCGGTAGTAACGCGGGTTCTGCTCAGCATTGGAATGGGCCGGGATCAGGGGAATATCTTCCCCTCTTTGATGAGAAATTTCATGGGCGACGCTGGCTGCACTGGTTTTCCAGGCCTTGTCGCGAACATCGCGGAAACCGCTGGTTCTCCGGCGAGATAAACCGCCAGAAGGAAAAATAAACACCAGCTGCCCGTCGCGCAGGCTCTGTTTGACCTGGTCGAAGTACAGGCCCAGCTTGGCGCGGTACTTCACGGGATCGGTTTCACGATCCGGAACCGGGATGATGTTTCCAGCAAACCCGGAGAACGCCTGAGCGTCTGCGGTTGCGACAACCATAATGTCGTCGCGCCGCGCCTGCAGCGCCTGCATATGCAGCACAAAGTCCAGAACGCCTGTCGCGTGAGTTGCGCACACAACCGCCGGCTTTCCTTGTTCCGGGATAACATCCAATCCGTGCGTACAGTCGACGTGAATGTTGGCCTCGTCCAGTACCCGCAGCAGATAAGGCATGCCCGACAGACCAGCGGCGGGGCGCATGAGCTTTTCCACCGCCTGAACGCCAAGAACGCGGCCCAGGGTCTGCCGGACGAGCGTCAGCAAAATCGGGTTTCTCAAGATCTCCAAGCGCTGCTGAAGAACCGCATTCAGTGGTCTGTCTTTATCGTCCACGCCCAGCCTTCCCTAATGGTTTGGTCTTGGAGACCAGTGGCAGATTTCGTTCAAGCATAGTGGTCTTTTTCTGCTTTTACGACATGCGGGGCGAATTGGGGTCACTCCCCTGCTTCTGTCAGCGCTTCGACCAGAAAGTCCACGGCAACCTTTATTTTCGTCAATCGGTATTTTGGTTGCTGATAAATCAGGAAAGTGCCGGTTTCTTCGTTCCGTGAGAGCGCCAGCTTACCGTCTTCGAGACCAAGGGGGACAAGCCGCCCATCGGCCACCTGCTCCCTGACACCCCAGCCCGGCACCACGGCCAATCCGCTACCCGCCATCGCCTCGGCAACCAGCTCTTTGCCGATGTTGCAGATGAAGCTCGGCTTGGTCTTGATTTCGACCCAACCCCGCGCAGTTTTCGCTTGCCAGTAAACAATTCGGTCCGGCCCACGATAGAGCAAGGTTCGATGGTGCTGCAGATCATCCAGGTTTCGTGGAGCACCGCACTCTTCGAGATAAGCCGGCGCGGCAACCAGAAGATAGTTATTGCTGTTCAGCCGACGCGCGATTGCCCGTTCCGGAGGGTGCGCGGTTGCGCGAATGGCAATGTCGATTTCGTCGTTCGTCAGATCAATCAGTTGGTCGGTCAATTCCAGATCAACAACAAGCTCAGGAAACCGTTGGCGCAGGCGACGAAGGGCGGGAACAAGCCGGTATTCACCGTATCCCGTAATCGCTGACATCCGCAGAATGCCCGTGGGCGAGGCGTGATGGTTTTTCACCAGCTCATGGGTGTACCGCAGATTATCAACGGTGGGGCGCACACGATCGAGGTAGAGTTGACCCAACTCAGTAAGACGAACCGCGCGGGTGGTACGGCTGAGAAGGGTTACGCCAAGTTCTGCCTCAAGATCTTGCAATCGACGAGAAACGGAGGACGCTGGCACCCCCAGCACGCGGGAGGCCTCGACAAAGCTGCCGAGCTCAGCGACCTTGATGAAATAGTTGATGGCGCGCAGTTGATCCATTGGTTGGCATCTTCTTAGCTGTATTATTGCTTTTTTAGCACTTATGAAGCCTAGAATTGAGCATTTTTGGCGACCTGAGGCTCCTTATATACAAAATTCGCTAACAATGAAGGTCTTAGGAACTGAATATGAAGGTCATCGAATATAACAGCATCGGCAATCCAGCGGAGGTTCTGGAGATCAAGGACGTACCATCCCGCGCACCGGATGAAGGTGAAATTCGGGTACAGGTGCTGGCGACCCCGATCCACCCCTCCAACCTTCTGCAAATCGCAGGACAGTATGGAACCATGCCGAAGTTTCCAGCCTCGCCTGGCGCTGAGGGCGTAGGAAAAGTCGTCGAGTTGGGGGCCGGTGTCAGCCACCTGCAAGTTGGGCAAAATGTACTGCTGACCGGGGTCGGCGGAACATGGCGAGAAGAAATCACAGCCCCCGCGAAGGCCTTTATTCCGGTTCCGGATGGCGATGTTGAGCAACTGGCAATGGCGGTTGTAAATCCGCTTACGGCGCACTTGCTGCTCGCTGGCATCAAGGATCTGAACGAAGGTGATTGGATCATTCAAAGTGCTGCAAACTCGGCTGTCGGTGAGTACTTGATCCAGCTGGCGGCACAAAGAGGTATCAAAACGATCAACGTGGTACGCCGCGAAAGCCTGGCGCCACGGCTTGCGGAACTCGGGGCGACTGTGGTCCTGACCGACGGTCCCGACTTGGCTGAGCGGGCCAAGGCCGCAACCGGCGGGGCCGACATTGTCTTTGGCATCGACAGCGTTGGCGGTGATACCTTTGCCCACATGGTTCAAAGCCTAGCCTACGGCGCTACACTTGCATCTTATGGCGTTTTGTCTATGCAGCAGCCCGCGTTGAACCTGGTGTCGGTCATCTTCAACGACATAAGGGTTCAGGGTTTCTGGTTGGCAAAGTGGTTTGAAACCGCATCACCGGAAGACAAACAAGCCGCCTTTGGCGCCATCATCCCGATGATCGCGACTGGCACCATCTCATCCGCGATCGATTCCCGGTTCAAGCTGGAAGACATTGCAGCGGCTGTAACCCGCGCTGGCGCGCCAAACCGGGACGGCAAGGTGCTGCTGACACCCTGATCGTTGGTGGTTTGCCCACGGAAAGGTGCCGAGCCATCGGTACCTTTTCCGCTTAAGCCGTGACTTTCGTCAGCGTAGGCTCACGTCGGGCAAACAGCAACAAAAGAGCCGAAACAACGCTCAACCCGGCGCCGACCAGCATCAAGGCCCGGTAGGTTTCCCCAGCGACCACCGCAAAAATCATCGCCGCAAGCATTGCCGAGATTACCGTTGTTACATCAAGCAGCGAGGTTGAGAGTCCGACACGTTCGGGAAAAACTTCCTGAAGATAACTGATGGTGATGCTCAACAAGCCAGCAATGGCAATGGCCGCCGGGATTTGAAAAATCAGGACCATGATAAAGCTCTGCGCGAACCACATGCAGGTAAAGTAGAGACCAAAGACCAGCGCAGTGAAGGCGAGAATGCTTTCCTTGCGGACGCGCATGGCAAGAAACCCCCAAAAGATCATGATCGGCATCTCGATCAATGCCGCAAATCCAGCATTCAGCCCCACCTGTTCTAGGCTCCCGCCCAAATCTCGAATGATAATCAGGGGCAATACAGTCAAGTTGATTTGCAGTGCCGTCTTGCCCAGAACCACGCCAGATATTCCAGATGCTTTGTAGGGTGTCACGCGCAGTGGTGCGCTTGGCGAAGAAGCACCCTTTGACTGACTGCCCGCGATCATGGTGTTGGGCGCAAACCACAGCAATCCCACTGCCAGAGTTGCAAGTACGTGAGCCATCATGGCGAGACCGAAAACCGAAAACGATGACGTCTTTCCCGCCATCCACCCCGCTGCCGGAGGTACAATGATCCAAGCCAAAGTAAATCCGCTCCGCAGCAGCGACATGAGCAGTTCAGACCGCTTGGGTTCCGTCTTGTCGTAGTAGGCACGAGAGTAGGAAAAACTCTGTGAAAAAAGTGCTGTTCCCAAAGGCAGCAGCACGCAAAACACAGATATGAATGCCAACGGCGTCCGGATCAGCCACAAGATCGCAAAGGCAGCCGCACCGGCTATGGCACACAACAAAACCAGCCAACGGCGATCGGGTAACCGATCAGAAAGCCAACCGATGAAAACAGAGGTAAGCGCCCCGGCAATGGCGTTGAGCGTCATCACACCGGCAAAAAGCCCGTTGCTCAAACCCAGATCTTCAATTCCAACAATCGAGCGATATGGGGTGATTGCCGCAAAGGCGACACCAGAAAAAAAGACGGTACTGGCGAGAAACGGCGTGACTGTAGTTGGACTCAAAAGTTCAATCTCTAAATTTCAAGGAAAACGGCACGGTCGCGAAAGGATGCTTTCACAGCTTAACTTGCCCTTAACCCACTAAACAATGAATATTGATGTATTAAATCAGGGTTCGACAGTGCTCTTGCGCATGGCATCCCGTTTATCAGCCGTGCGCTTGTGCAGCGACCAACAAATCTGATGCGTCGTCGTCGCAAATCCCCAGCCGGCTCAACTGCTCAACCGTATTCTGAAGGTACTCGAGACTAGTACCGAGGATCCCCTGTCCGGTGGCTGCGTAACGAATTTGCTGCTGCCGTGTGATATTGGGCTGCATGTGTGCCTGTCGATGATCGGCAAGGAACGTCAGTGCCGGAACGGTTTCTCCATCAATAACAACCGGGATGAAGCGTGCCAGATAGCCAGGCGCGATGGCTTCACGGCGAAACAGGATTTCGGTTTCGGCGTCGACCTTTTCCGCAGCGATCCGAAAGGTCAGCCCATCGCACCCCTCACCATGATCCAGCGCCGCCATCAGGCCAGGTGCATCGCGCGTGCCGCGTCCCCCTCGATTATCAACCAGCATGAAGCGCCTTTGGTGTTGAGGCGCGAAGGCCCGGCGGACCTCACTAAAGTCGAGGGCCGGATCCCACATCAGAGAACCGTAAGCGAAGACCTGGAGATCACCTTTATGCTCTGCCAAAGCCTCAGCACGAATGCGCTCCCGCGTCTCTTCGTCATGAAAGTCGATTGTCAGTTCCTGACCGCTGCTGAGAATCTGAGCCTTGATTTTCTCGGTCGTG
>JBMTIF010000128.1:0-6636 GCA_049437045.1 Alphaproteobacteria bacterium
TGCAATACGGATGGCGGGGCGCCGAAAAGATTTGCTCTGCCGGACCGATCTCAACGACTGAACCAGCGTAGAAAACGGCAACACGGTCACTTATAGCCTCGACCACAGCGAGGTCGTGGCTGATGAAAATATAAGTAAGTCCCAATTCAGTCTTAAGGTCGGTCAGCAAATTGAGGACTTGGGCCTGAATGGAAACATCGAGCGCGGACACGGGCTCATCGAGAACCAGAATGCGCGCATCTGCTGCCAAAGCCCGTGCAATCCCGATCCTCTGCGCCTGACCGCCAGAAAACTCGTGTGGGTGACGGTCAAGGAACTCTTTGCGCAGGTTCACCGCATCAATGATTTCCGAGATGCGGGCAGCGCGGGTTGCTGCGTCCATGCCGTGCAGGTGTATCAGCGGCACGCTCAGAATGTCCCGAATGGTCATGCGTGGGTTCAGGCTGCTGGTCGGATCCTGAAAGACGTACTGGATGTCTCGGCCAAAGCTGCGCGTGCTGTCCCCGGTTCTGTTGGAACCGTTGATCTCGATGCTGCCATGGGTTGGTGGGGTGAGGCCCACCAGCATGCGCGCGAGTGTGGTCTTGCCGCAGCCAGATTCACCGACGATGCCAAGGGTCTCACCGGGTGCGACTTCGAGATTGACTGAACGGACTGCCTGCACCTGTTTCCGAATGCGGCCAAAAAGACCTGCACCATCGGTAAAGGTCTTGCTGAGGTCTGAGACTTTCAAAGCGGGGTGGTTCGGGGTCATGCTGCAGCCTCCCCCTGAGCCGGGACTTGATCCTCGCCTTGGTGAATGCAGCGGACGGTCCGGTCATTCCCCGCGTCTTCGAGAGCAATGGGCCCCGCTGTACAGGCCTCACTGGCCAGATGGCAGCGACTGGCAAAGGCACAACCGGTCAGGGGTTCATCTGCGCGCGGCGGAAGGCCTGGGATTGCATGGAGGCGCCGTTTGCCTGTCCCCAGCTGAGGCACGCATTGCATCAGCTTCGAGGTGTAGGGATGCAAGGGCTGACCGATGATCTGCTCCGTCGTCCCCAGCTCAACCAACTCACCGGCGTACATGACCGCAACCCGGTCGCAGAGTTGGGAAACAACGCTGAAGTCGTGGGTGATGAAAATCACCGACAGCCCGCGGGCGCGGCGCAGGTCGTCGATCAGCGCCAGAATCTGCGCCTGCACCGTCACGTCCAGCGCCGTCGTTGGCTCGTCGGCAATAATGATGTCGGGGTCGTTACACAGCGCCATCGCGATGCCAATCCGCTGCCGCATCCCGCCGGAAAGCTGGTGAGGGTGGCTGCTGAAAACCCGTTTGGGGTCGGGAATACGGACTTGCGACAGCAAGGTCAGCGCAAGTTCACGCGCCTCTTGCGTCGTGATGCGCTGGTGCGCCTTGATCGCTTCCAGCAGCTGAGTTCCGACAGTCAGGAGAGGGTGGAGTGTGGTGAGCGGGTCTTGAAAGATATAGGAAATGCGGTTGCCCCGGATCTGGCGCAGGCGGTGATGAGGAACACGGATCAGATCCTCACCCTCGAAGTGCACAGAGCCGGCTTTGACGATACCGGGCGGCGAAGCAACCAGCCGTAGAATGGACAGCGCGGTGACGGACTTGCCCGACCCGCTTTCACCAATAATGCCCAGACATTCGCCCTGTTCCACGTGCAGATCCATGTGCTTGACCGCATGTAATTGACGCGCGCCAAGATCAAAGGCGGTGGAGAGGCCGGACAACTCAAGCGCGGCGTCAGGCAGCTTTGCGGCTGTGGCGTCCACGCGGGCGACTTTTGTGGCCGGTTGCGGGCGGCTTAGAGCGCCGGATTTGAGCCTTGGATCAAGTGCATCCCGAATGCCATCACCCAGCAAATTTACCCCCATCACGATCAGCAGGATCATCACGCCGGGTACGAACGAGGTGTGAGGACTGGTAATCAGCGCGGCCCGAGCCTCGCCCAGCATGGACCCCAGATCGGCTTGCGGCGGTTGCGATCCCAGACCAAGGAAAGACAAGCCTGCCGTCTCCAAAATCATCCATCCCACGGTTGTCGATACGGCGACCACGATGGTCGGAATGACGTTAGGGAGGATCTCGCCCACGATGATGCTCAGATGATTGCGCCCGTTCAGGCGCGCTGCATCGACATATTCAAGGTGAACAATGGTCACCGTCACCCCACGGATGTTCCGCGCAAAGAAAGGAATGTTCACCGCAGCTACAGCAATCAGGGCGTTGAACAGCCCCGGACCGAGAACGGCAACAATAGCCAGGGCCAGCAGGATGTAGGGAAAGCCCATCAGCGTATCGACGCTGCGCATGATGATGTTGTCCGTGATGCCGCCAAAGTATCCGGCAACGATGCCCATGCTCGCACCAATCGCCGCCGCGATCATGGCCGCCGAAAAGCCGACCAGCAAAGAAAGCCGCGTTCCCCACAGCAAACGGCTGAGCAAGTCCCGCCCCAGATGGTCAGTACCCAGCAAAGCCCCCTCAGAAAAAGGTCGACGGAAGCGCTTGGCTGTGTCGATCACGTCGGGGTCGGCCAGTGGCAGTAGCGGCGTGATGATGGAAATCACGACAAGCGCTGTCAGGACCAGCAGCCCGACCAGCGCCAGTCGGTTCCGGGCAATCAGTCGGATCAGCGCCATCATGTCTTGATCCTTGAATCGAGCAGGGTCTGCAGGACATCGACAACGATGTTAAACAGCACGTAGCAACTGGCCACGAAGACGACACCGCCTTGCACCAGCATAATGTCGCGCTTGAGAATGGCGTCGACCAGCATGCGGCCAACCCCGGGCCACTGGAACACCATTTCGATATAGACAGCCCCAGAAAGCACAAAACCCGCTTGCAGGCCGAGGATCGGCAGGATCGACACCATTGCGGTCTTGAGCGCATGGAGCCACACCACGCGGGTCTCGCGCAGGCCTTTTGCCCGGGCAGTGCGGATGTAGTCAGCGCGCAGAACTTCCAGCATGGCCGACCGGCTAAGGCGCGCGATAACGCCCGTGGCTACCACAGACAGCGTCAGGGCCGGCAGGGTGAGATGCTTGATGAGCGCATTGAGGTCTCGATCCCCGTAAATGGGCCACATGCCGGAGACCGGGAACATGCGCAGATTCACGGAAAAAACGAGGATCAGCATCATCCCGAGAAAGAACGATGGGATGGAAATCCCGAGAATGACGGCAAAGGTAATGCCTTTGTCAGCCAGCCCATACTGGCGCGTCGCGGAAATTACCCCGGCGATAATGCCCAGCAGGGAGCACAGAACAAAGGATGTTCCGGCAAGGATCAGCGTGGCATTGAGCCGCTCCAGCACTTCTTCAAGGACCGGACGGTTGAGCGAGAATGACTGACCGAAATCACCCTGAAGCATATTGCCCAACCAGATCAGGTAGCGCAGCGGCAAGGGACGATCGAGGCCGAGTTGCTTGTTCAGTCGCTCTACATTTTCAGGTGTCGCGTAGGAGCCGAGGATCGCGGTCGCAGGATCGCCCGGGATCATGGCCATGATCAGAAACACAATGACCGTAATGCCAAACAGCACCGGCAGAGCGGAAAGCAATCTTTTGACGATGTACTCGCCCATAGTGCAGGCAACCCAGATCAATCAAACAACGGTGACGGTCGCAAACAACAGGCATGCCGTCAAAGATAATGCGTAAAAAAGGCGGCCCGCATGCGGGTTGCGAGCCGCCCTAAGTCGATCAAGACAAAAGGTCTTGAAGTTAGTTCTTCGCTACGTCTTTCAGCAGCAGGAAGAAAGAAGGCTGCAGCGCGAAGTTTTCAACGCGGTTGCTGGAGACAGCGTTCTGTTTCCAGTTGGCGACGAACACCCACGGTGCATCTTCTTGAACGATGGTCTGCATTTCCTGATACAGACGTGCGCGCTCAGCCTGATCGGTCGACGCCCGAGCGGCTTCGAGCAACTCATCTACCGCTGGGTTGGAGTAGTAGCCCGAGTTGAAGCCACCCTTGTCTGGCCAAGCGTCCGTGCGCAGTGCCAAGAATGGCAGTGTGTCAGGGTCGTTGGTCATCCAAGCCATTTCGGCCATGTCAGCTTTGCCTTCCAGACCCGGGTTCACTTCACCGAGGAAGGTGTTCCACTCGTAGGTTTCGATTTTGACGCTCAAACCCACAGCCTGCAGGTCGGCTTGGATCGCTGTGCCCATAGCAACCGGATCAAGCATGCCGGAACCACCTTCGGTCACGTAGAACGTCAGTTCAGCACCCTCAGCACCTGCTTCAGCCAGCAGTTCGCGGGCCTTGTCAGGGTTGTATGGGTAAGGCTCCAGGCTTTCGTTGTAGGCCCAGGCAAAGGCTGGCGGCGTTGGGCCGGCAGCGATGGCGGCTGTGCCTTCAAGAACGTCGTTTACGATGGCTTCCTTGTTGATGGCGTAGTTAGCTGCCTGACGCACGCGCTTGTCAGCAAACGGGCCTTCCTTGGCATTCAGGATCAGGAACCATACGTGAGGACCAGCTTGCTCATGCACCACGTATGGGTCTGCGCCAAAGCTGCTCAGAGACACGGGTGGAACTTCAACCATCATATCGATACCGCCTGCGAGCATTTCCGCAACGCGGGTATTGGCATCGGTGATTGGGCGGAAGACTACGGCATCAAGGGCAGGTGCGCCGCCCCAGTAATCAGCATTGGCTTCAACCACAACGGCTTCGTTGGACCGCCATTCCGCAAAGGTAAAGGCGCCCGTACCCGAAGCATTCCGGCCAAAGTCAGCGCCGTGTTCCATCACAGCAGCAGGCGATACAATAAGGCCGGTTGGGTAAGCGAGGTTGGACAGGAACGGTGCGTAAGGCGCGTTCAGCGTAAACTTCACCGTTGAGGCATCGATTACCGCAACGTCTTCAACAGCCGAGAAGAAGAACGAAAGCGGGAATGGCCCCGTGTTGTGATACGGGTGGTTCTCGTCCAGCATGCGGTCGAAGTTGAACTTCACCGCATCCGCGTCGAATGCGGAACCATCGTGGAAGGTCACGCCATCGCGCAGCGAGAATGTGTACTCAAGGCCATCGTCACTGATGTCCCAGGAGGTTGCCAGAGACGGCTCAACTTCAAGCGTTCCGTCCTTGTACCGCACCAGACCGTCGTAAACGTTCATCAGGATGCGGAAGTCGTTCACAGCCGTTACGGCTGCTGGGTCCAGCGACTTTGGCTCTGCAATCTGACCGACAATCAAAACACCCGGTGGTGTCTGCGCCAGTGCATTGACTGACGCCATTGCGAGCGTGCCAGCCGCCCCAATTGCCAGTAGAGTTCTGCGTGTTAAAGACAGCATATTCATGATGTATTCCCCTCTCCTATGCGTATGATGAATTTATCATGATAGATTGCATCCAGCCAAATTCTCATGATAAATACAAGAAAAATTGTTCAACGACGGTACCCATGACCTTCTCAATTCTGGCTTTTGATGAAAAAACAGGCGGATTTGCCGCAGCTTCAGCCACTGGTAACCTGTGTGTGGGGGGCTGGGTGCTTCGTGGGAATATCGATTCTGGGCTTGTCGCAAGCCAGGGAACCGCACCCAGCACCTTCTGGCGTGATGAGTCGCTGCGTGCCATGCGAATGGGTGCGGATGCAGCCTCTGCTCTGGCTCAGGTGGTCGATGACGACACAGGCAAAGATTTCCGCCAGTTGCTTACGCTAGACCGCGAAGGACGGACCGCAGGTCACACGGGCCATCAAAGTCTTCCCTACGCTGGACACGTCTGTGCGCCCAACCTGGTGGTCGGTGGTAACATGCTGGCCAGTCGTGAAGTGGTTGATGCCATGTCCACAACTTTCATGTCGACCGACGATACTCTGGGCGAACGTCTTCTCGCGGCGTTGGAGGCGGCAAAAGGCGCGGGTGGTGACTACCGGGGTTTGATGTCCGCGAGCTTGCTATGTCTCACACCCGAGCGACCGCCGCTCGATCTGCGTATTGATTCGTCGGACAATCCCTTGGGCGATCTTCGCGCGCTATATAACAAGTGCAATTCGTCGCCATACAAAGATTGGCTTGACGAAGTACCGGTCGCCGAAGACCGCCATCGTGCCCCCAGCATGGAGAGACTGCAGGGGTCCAACACGGGGTGATCAGCGATTGACGCTGATAAACCGGCGTTCCAGCTCTGCTTCTTGCACACCCATCAATTCTTCAGCGACTGCCATGTGGGAAGCCATGATTTCCCGTGCTGCCTCCGCGTCTCCTCGGCGCAAGGCGTTGACAAGGCGCTGCTGATGTTCCCGACCCTTCATCGCGAGTTCATGGTTCGGTGGGTCATAGAGGCGGCGATATACGGTCAGGTCTGTCAACGACCGCGCCATGAAGGCAATAATGAAGCCCAAAAGCGGGTTCTCTGAAAATTCAGCCAGGCACTGATGGAATCGCAGGGATGCGATGTGCTGCTCTTTCTCTTCCTGTGCAGACTGGGCCGGTTCAGGGTGGGACAGTGCCAATGCTTCGAGTTCGCTCAACTGTTCTTCGGTCAGCCGACCTGCGAGGTTCGCTGCCAACTCCGGCTCCAAGATCTTCCGCAGCTGATAAAAATCTGCCAGCGACAGGCGTTCAAAGTAGAAATAGTTGGCCAGCAATGATTTTGCGTGTTCAACCGTGACCTTGTTGACG
>JBMTIF010000129.1:0-6620 GCA_049437045.1 Alphaproteobacteria bacterium
GACAGCTCGTATCGCACCTCGTCCGGTGGTGTTATCCGGTGTATGTCAATACTGACCACCCAAGAGCCCGAGTATAACGGCCTTGGAATATAGCCCTTTGATGCATAGTCTTCTCTCAGCACGATGCGCTGATCGGCATTGTTGTGCCGAGCGCCACGACCTTTCTTCGGATCGTAAAGGCTAAGGCTCATCTGGTTTGGCAAACGGTCTTCGCCAAGGTCCACCGGAGCGTATTCGAAATCGATCTCGATCCTGGTAGTGCCAACAGGAACATCGAAAGGATGCTCGATATGGCTCTGTGTCTGGTCAGGGGCGATCTTTCCGGATACATGCAATGTCTTGGCAGTGGCACCTGTCATGAGATCAAACCGTCGCTCTGCGCCACCAACAGAAAATCCTCCCTGCGTCCCAGAAAATTCCGGCCACGCTGACCAAGGAACGCGGCGTCTATGATCTCTGAAGCCGCCACCGGATCGGCACCATAATCCCGGAACCGAAGATCGACATTCATGTCGCGCATCCGCTCGGCCAACATGTCGGCACCGGCGATGAGGTCCGCACCGAAAATTTCCCTCAGGGCCTCTCCCCGGAAACCGTCGATATCTGAAACTGACCTGAGAATTGTTGGCAGCGTGAACGAACAGGCGATCCCGTGTGTCACACCGTACCGCAATGTGACAGGATAGCTCAGATTATGTGCAATCGCGGTCTTGGTATTTGAAAAGGCAAGACCAGAAGTCAATGCCGCCTCGGCGAGGCTTGTCCGCAAAGCCAGATCCGTGGGCGCCGCCAGCAGTTTCGGCAAATCACGGAGGATGGTGCGCGCGGCGAACACCGCATGTCGTGTCGAAACCGGGTTGGCGTTTTTGTTCCAGATGCTTTCAAGCGCGTGCGACAGGGCATCAAGTCCGGTTGCCAGGGTCAGCTCAATCGATTTGCCGAGCATAATAGACGGGTCGACGATCGCGACACGTGGATACAACCGGGAATGGGAAAGCGAATATTTCTCGCCAGCCTCTTCATCCCAAACAGTCGCCCAACTTGTTACTTCGCTGCCGGTACCTGCCGTTGTGGGAACGGCGATGAGTGGCGTCAGCGACAAGCTGTCGGCGCCGGCACCCGTGCGGATGTAGTCCATCACAGTATCGAAACCGTCTGATGCCGCGGCCAGCACCTTTGCCGTGTCGATAACCGACCCGCCACCAATGGCGACAATCACATCGACCCCACCATTCCGCGACCAGAGCTGGGCACATTGCGCTGCCAGCGCACCACAGTCGGGATTGGGTTGAACGTCGTCGATCACGCATCTGGCGGGGCCCACCTCGGCAGACAACCGTTTCGCAATATCGCGAAAGAAAGGCGCGCCATAGGTGACAAGGGCATAGCGCGCATTGCCGATCTGTTCCGCTATGCCGGCTATGGCGTTAACGCCAAACCTGATATCAACCGGATTCCGATAACTCCACATTTCTGAGTGGCTATCTGGCATGTCGGGTGGTTCCTCTCAAGACCGTGATTAATGTCTGCTTGTAAACGCGGTTCGGGAGTGTGCTGTCGAGGATGCGATCATTCAGCATACTGATCACTGCTTTGGCCTGTGCTTCGACATCCTGGCTGATCGTTGACAAATCGTAGGACGCCCAGCTTGACTGATCGATGTTATCAAACCCGAGAACCTGAATGTCTCTTGGCACCTGCATCTTCATGTCTATTCGCAGCGCGTCGAGAGCACCGATGGCCATCAGGTCAGTCGCGCAGAAAAGACCATCGATACGGGAAAGCACCCCGGAATCAAGATTCGCGATTGCGGTTCGCGCATCGTCATATGTCTGATCTGCAGCCAGGATCCGTTCACAGGGAACATTCCGGTCTGAGGCGGCGGCAACAAAAGCGTCCGCCCGGCCGGAAACGGAATAGGTTTCACGACTTGGCATGAGGCATCCAAGGCGCCGGGCGTCAGACCTGACGAGAATATCAACAGCAAGCGCACCGCTTTCATCATTGTCGGCAACGACGCGGTCGCCCCAGTCCGTCGCGCCTTCCCGATTGACCAGAACGACCGGAAGGTCGAATTTCCGGCAATCCTCGATCAACGCCTGCGGTGGCGAACCGTCGGTCACGATGATGCCTGCGACACTGTACCCAAGAAGCGATTCAATGAGAGCATCCAGATCATCCGGCGATTCCGCGGTGATCAGCATCGGCTTGAGATTCTGGCGGATCAATTTTTCACTCAGAAGTCGCACCTGCCGCGCGCGCAGCGGTGTATCCAGGCGCGAACTGACAATTCCAACGATACCTGAATGCCTTTGCTGCAGACCACGCGCCAGGGAGTTTACACGATAGCCCAGCTCGTTCGCAGCACGCGTCACCTTCCGGCGGGTTTCGGGCGCGATATTTGCACCCGGCGTGAACGCGCGCGAAACTGCGGAGCGCGATACCCCAGCTTGTCTCGCAACATCAAATGATGTTGGCTTGCGTTTAGTTGCCTTTGCCATGTCCAAACTTTTCCTGAGAAAATCTCGTAAATTTAAAGGGATCGTCCAGATTAAACATATCGGGCCGTATGTCAAGAATACGGTCGAACATATCCTTGCTACTGCCGTTATAGGCGATCATCGTCCTGACCGCGCTGCCCCTGAGTGAAGCGATTTCCAGAGGATCGTCATCGGGTCGAAATTCGATGATGTCGGCATCATAATCCGCGATGGCCTCTGCAAGCGAAGGGTAATCCATGCGTCGAGACATGATCACCGCAGAACGGCTGATGTTGCGAAGTTCCAGCAGAAAGTCGCGTGTGAAGGACCAGAAGAAAACCCGCTCAAGAAGCCCTCTTTCAATGACCTCGTCCAGAACTGGCCTTGGTGGCGCGGATTTGAGTTCCAGATAGGCTCTGGCGTCATAACGATGCAGCAGGTCAAGCACCTCGGTCAGGGTCGGTAATCTGGTGCCCGCAAAATGTGGGGAGAACCATGAACCCGCATCGAGTCGCCGAAGCTCTGACAGGGATTTGCCGCAGACGGTGCCGTTTCCATCGGTCGTGCGATCAAGCGTGTCGTCATGAATAACGACGATCTTGCCATCGGCTGTAACATGCAGATCGACTTCGATATGCGTAAACCCTCCAGCCAGTGCGCACTCAAGCGCAGGCAGCGTGTTTTCTGGCGCGATGCCGTTTGCGCCGCGGTGACAGACGGTCTCGAAGGGATATTCGGCGGGGGGTCGAAACGGCGCCACAAGCTCCGGCCTGTCAGAGCAGATTCCGGTAACCGGCTTAGTTCGAAGCTCAGCCATGCGAACCGGATCTTCCTCATGCCAGAGCACGACTCCTTTTCCGGCACTGAACACACGGTCGAAGAAGGCGGGTGTCAGGCTGTTCTGGGGACTGCTCATATGCTCCCAGCAGAGGTGGATGACATCGGCGTCATGCGCGTGCTTAAGGGGATCCATACCAACTGGCACCAGCGCTGCCACCTGGTAGATCGATCCGACATCCTTCAGTCGGCGCACAATGCCGGGGTCGAAGGCACCTATGATGACAGGCGATATCCCTGCCTGGACCAGCAGCTCATAGGTCGCAACTGTTGCTTGCTCGTCCTTTATGTCAGCATAAATACCGGCGCCAGTCTCCGCGGCGAGGGCAACAACCTCTGCCAGATCCGGGCATTCGGGGCAGGCGCTGCACAGCGCTTCCCGGGACAGAGCGCAAACCTCCTGACCGCCGGCAAGGCTTGCGTCGTGAAAAGCCACCAGCACCCCATCCGACGTGATGCGAATATCGACCTCCCACATATCCGCGCCCAGCAGCGCCGCTTTGCGGAACGCTTCCAGCGTATTCGCAGGCGCGTAGGCCGAAGCGCCGCGGTGCGCAATCGACAAGGGGCGCGGTGGAACCTGGAGGTTTGTCATAGACGCCTGCCGTCCCTGGAAAAAGCCAGAATCCGATCCGTTGCGACTCCCCAATTGATGCGTTGCCCGGGTGTCACCGTGTCACCCGCTGGCTGGATGGAACGAATTTCACCGCCGCCATCCAGACGGACATCAATCAAATCCTCGCGGCCCTGCGGTTCGACAAATGTCACCTCGCCTTCCAGGCCGGTGCCATGCTGCGGTCCGAAAAATTCAGGCCTGATCCCGATCACCATATCGCCTGTTGTCTTCAGTCCGGTCGGCATGGCAATTGACTGGCCCGCGCCAAGCGCCAGTTCGTCAGTAGCTGTCACATCGAGAAACGAGATTGGTGGATTTCCGAGAAAGCCGGCGACGAATTGCGTGTTCGGGTTGGAATACATGGCCTCGGGCGTGTCAAGTTGCACGATGCGGCCCTCTTTCATGAGCGCGATCCGGTCGCACATCGACATGGCTTCGACCTGGTCATGGGTCACAAGAATCGCGGTGATGCCTGTCTCGCGCTGAATTCGTCGGATTTCAGAGCGCATTTCGAGGCGGAGTTTGGCATCGAGATTGGCCAGAGGCTCGTCCAGAAGCAGCACGTCGGGCTTTCGGATCATGGCGCGCGCCAGAGCCACGCGTTGTTGCTGCCCGCCCGACAATTGTGCAGGGCGACGATCAAGCAGATCACCGATTTGCACCAAATCGGCCAGCCGCTCGACCTCCTTGCGGATCTCGGGTTTCAGGACCCGCTGCACCTTCAATGGAAAGCCGATATTCTGCTCGACCGTCATGTGTGGATATAGCGCGTAATTCTGGAACACGACCCCGACCGAACGGTGTTGTGCCGGCACAGCTGTGACGTCCCGACCCCCGAAGTGAAGTGTGCCGCCGGTCATCTTGTGGATACCGCAAATGGCGAAAAGTGTCGTTGATTTACCACAGCCTGACGGACCGAGAAGCGCCATCATCTCACCGCTTCTGACAGTGAGGTCCATGTCCTCAATTACAGTGACATCACCGAAACGTTTGGTAAACTTTTTCAGGTTCAGTTCCATCAGCCCTTGCTTCCCCCACCGTAGATGTTCATCAGTTGCTTCTGGAAGATCAGATAAATGATGACGACGGGAATCGAATAGAACATTCCGATCGCCTTGAAGAGTCCGAAATCGGCAGTCGTATCATCCTGGATCACCGCGTTCATATAGGTCGACAGTACCTGCGCGCCGGTGCCGGGTGCCAGGACGAGAGGCAGGACAAATTCCGACCAGCCTGAAAGAAATGAGATGATCACAAGTGCCGCTAATCCCGGCTTTACCTGCGGCAACACTAATTCCCACCAAACGCGAACGCGGCTGGCCCCATCCTGAACACCGGCCATCTCAATCTCCCACGGGACGGTGTCATAAAATCCCTTCATAATCCAGACGCCAAAGGGCAGTTCCAGCGCTGCTTTCACCAGGATGATGCCAAGCAGGCTGTCAAACAGGCCAAGGAATTGCAGGATGATGAAGATGGCAATGATCAGCGTGATTGTCGGGAAGGCATGCAGAATGATCAAGCCACCCAGAAAATAGGGACGCCCCGGCATATTGAGCCGCGACAGGGCATAGCCGGCAGTCGCCGAAAGTGCCGACACCAGAAACGCCGTGGTGGTGGCAAACAGGAAAGTATTGAGGGTGACCGCCCAGATCGACGGTCTGCCCAGATCGATCCTTTCCCAGAGGAAGCGCCAGTTTGAAAGGTCAAGTTTTCCAGGCACCAGCGAGCCCGGCTGGGGTCTGGCGACGCTTTCGAGGATCTGAAAGGCGTACATGATGATCAGCGGCGTTGAGAAGATCAAGAGGACCAGAACAAGATGCCAGATTCGTGCGTTTGCGTTCATTGCTCGATCCTCGGCTTCACAAGCAGCTCGCGGAAATTGAAGAGCCGAAGATAGAGCACGGACGCGATGATGCCGATTATGACAAGGACCAAGGCGTAGGCGGCGCCAAGACCGTATTGCAGATTGCCACCATAATTGTTCAGCGCCGTGTGATAGGCTGCCAATGCCCACACCTCGGTTGCCCGTCCAGGCCCACCGTCCGTAGCCAGCAAGATATATTCGAAGGACGTCAGAAGGCTGAGCGTCTGATAGGCTGTCATGAACAGGATCGGCCAGCGCAGCTGTGGCAGAATGATGTGGCATACCTGCTGCCAGCGGTTGGCACCGTCGACCTCCGATGCGTAGAGCATCGATGCCGGGATTGCCTTGATCGCCGACGAGAACAGGATCATCCCTAGTGATGCGCCCACAAATCCGTTGATCAGGACAATCACGGTCCAGGCCCGCGTGGTGGTCTGCATCATCCAGTTCTGCGGTGGTACGCCAAACCAGCCGGTCACGGGCGCGAGGAACCCGTTGTCCCAGGTGAACCAGTTCCACATCAGCACATAGAGAACTGGTGGTAGAATGCGCGGCAAGAACCAGACGGCCCGAAAGCTGTTGGCCAGCCTCGACGGCAAATAGAAAGTCGAGATTGCCAGAAACAATCCGAAGAGGATGTTGAAGGCCAATGTGCAAAGGACGTAAAAGGCGGTGTTTGTCGCGAACCGTAGGGTCGATGGCAGCTCGAAAAGCAGTTTGAAATTGTCTTTTGTCCAGGTCCAACCCGTATAGGCGAACGCTGTCAAAGCGGCATGATCGGCCGGATCGATACCCATTGACGTCAGTGCCGCATGAAATT